>DATJPH010000086.1:0-6736 GCA_035506475.1 Bacteroidota bacterium
CGACTGGGAGTATCCCGTTGTCGAAGGCTATCCGGGACACAGGCATACACCCGGCGACCTGCACAACTTCACACTCCTTGTTCAGGAGCTGAGGAGGGCGCTTGGCAGGAAGTATGAGCTCAGCTTTGCCGCCGGGGGATATGCCGACTGCATACTCCGGTCCATCGAGTGGCCCCGGGTCATGCCCCTCGTGGACAGGGTGAACGTCATGACATACGACCTCGTCAACGCCAACAGCACGGTCACGGGGCACCTGACTCCGCTCTTTTCCTCGCCGGATCAGAAGGAATCGGCGGACAACGCGGTCCGCCTCCTGGATTCACTGGGAGTGGCGCCCGAGAAGATCGTCATCGGTGCTGCGTTCTACGCCCGCGTCTGGGAGGGGGTCCGCGACAGCAACAACGGTCTGTTCCAACCCGGCCGGTTCGTCCGCTACGTCCCCTACAGAGACCTCGGAGATTACTTCGGGCTGAATCCCGGGTTCAGGGCGTTCCGGGATACAGTCTCCGGGGCCCCCTACAGCTACTCCGCGGCGCGCGGGCTTTTTGCCACGTACGACGACCCGCGCTCGGCAGCCCTGAAGACGGCCTATGCCCTGAAGCATCACCTGGGGGGAATCATGTTCTGGGAGATTACCGGAGATCTCCCCCTCCACGGGCTCCTCGGTTCGATCGACAGCGTCCGGACGTCTATTTCCCGGTGACTGTAAACGAGAGCGTTTTCAGCACGTTGCCTGCGGCGTCGGCAACCGTCACTTCCCAGGGGCCTGCGACGGCGGCGGTCTTGTAGGCCCAGGTGTGCCACGTCGTCCCCCCCACGCCGAGTTTCGTCTCATACGTCTTCTCCCCCTGCTTCCACGTCACGACAAGCCCCTCGGCAGGTCCGCCTGCAAGAGCGAGCCAGAGATAGACTTTCTGATTGAGCGTGAATTCCGTCCTCTCGCCGAGAAGCTTCCTCTCCTGGACGGCGGTCCCGAGCGCCGCTTCAGTCACCACGAGCCCGGCGGCGGGCTTCTTCGTTCCCCGGGCGACGGAGGTATCCTGCGCCACGGCGGCCGGCAGGAACCAAGCGCACACGATAAGCACCAACGCGATTGTACGGGCCATTGCGAGTCTCCTTTCAAAGATGAATGATCAGAGGTTCGTCCGTTTCCGCCTTCTCTCGAAGGCCAGGAGCTGGAGCGAATTATATACGTTGTGATAGAGCACGTAGCAGGTCGGGCCGAGGGCGACGACGGGATTGATGAACGCGAGCGCGATCCAGATCGTGAGCGAGTTGTTCTTCTGCCCGAGCGCCTGGCTGGCTTCCCTCCGGTAGCGCTTCCCCCCCAGCAGCGCCCCCGCTCCAAAATTGACGGCGCAGATGACAAGGGAGAGCGCCGCGATCGCCAGGAGGGTCCCCGCCGGCACGCTCGTGTCGCTGCGGAGGAAGTGCGACGATTTGGCGGTGACAAGGAAGAGGGCGACGAGCCAGACATAGAACGAGAGCGGCTTCAGGCGCCAGAGGGGAAGACGGACCCGCGTGGGGAGATACGAAACTCCGCGGGACAACAACAGGGGGACGCAGACGACAAGGAGGACGGACCGGAACGCGGAATCGGTCGAAATCTCCGAGGCGGTTCCTGCAAGAAGCGGGAGGACGAACGGGAGCATGAACGCAACGAAGAGGTTCGTGATGAGGACAGATGCAACGACGTATTCCACGTCCCCTTCAAGGAACCCGATGATGACCGGGGCGGAGATCGCCGTGGGGGTCACCCCCGTCAGAAATGCAACGAGCGCCAGCGTCCTGTCCGCCGGGAGCAGGAGGAAGAACCCTGCAAAAGCGATAACGAGGTTTGCGCCGAGGACTCTCCAGACGTTCCCCCTGAACGACGCCGGGCCGACCCGGAGGTCAAGCGACGAGAGAAAGAGCATCGCCGCGACAAGGAGTGGAATCAACCCCGCGCAGGATTCGGCCGAGGGGATACATGCCCCCGCACACATCGCGACGACAAGGCCCGCCGTGCGGGAGTAGTACCTCAGATATTCCCGGAAAACCGGTGTGGACATGGGTAACATATCCGCTGTCCTGGCGACTGAAGGATTTGCAGGGAAACGGTCAGAATTACCGCACCCCTGCAGTCAAATGCTGATTTTTGCTCTCAATTGTGCGACCTCCGCGTTGGCATACACATTGGTGCTCATTTGGAAACACACATACACCGGAGGAGGGGTAAGACTCTGTGGGACAGCAACAGTTGTTGCTCATTATCCTCAGCGTCATTGTGGTGGGGATCGCCGTGGCCATGGGCATAACATTGTTCACCGATAGTTCGATCGATGCAAACAGGGACGCGATCACGAACGATCTGACCGCTCTCGCCTCCCGCGCACACCAGTACTACCGCCGTCCATCGTGCCTGGGCGGAGGAGGGAATTCGTTCACGGGGTTGACCGCGGACGCCGCCGGGATACGAAAACTGACGAACTCGCCCAAAAATGACAACGGGGTGTACTCCATCGCCGCGCCCAGCTCGGGGTCGGGACTGACGGCGAACATCGAGCTTCTCGGCGTCGGCAATGAACTTGTCGACGGAGACTACGTGACCGTGCGTTGCCGCGTGTACGCCGACCACGACAGCGTCTGGGTCATCCACTGAGCGGTTTCAGCGCGGGAGAACGCGTTCCTCGAACGTGGGCGATTCTCCCGCCATCGCAAGAAAGACGTCAAGGGGAACAACTTCGAATTCCGGTCCCAGCCGGTCGAGTATCCCCTTCACCCTCCTGACGTCGCTCCACTCCCTTACGTGCACGAGGAGGAAATATGGCCGCTTCGCGTTGATCGCGGCCAGTTCCTGCAGGTCGGCGACCGCATCCGATTCCGGGCGGACGGGGGAAAGATAGTAGTCGTATGAGACGAACGCCCTTCCGTCCTTTGCCGTGAACGTGTAGCCGGGACCGTAGCCGTTGACAAATCCTATCGCCTCGGGCATCCCCCCGAAATACTTCCCGATAATATCTTCCGGCAGATCCGTGTTCCCCTCGAACTCCGAGCCGCGGGACCAGTCCATGATCTCGAACACGCGCAGGTCCAGCGCCTTCATCTGCTCCCGCGCCGTCGCAATCAGGGGAGGGAGCATCGACGGGGGAACGGCCTTCGGATAGAGATACCCCGGCCCGGAGAGACAGCCGATAAAATAGTCATTCGGGGTCGCCATCGAATAGAAATACTCCGCCATCCCCGGCGCCATCCAGGTGTAGTTCATCAGGACTTCCCACGCATACGGTATCTCCCCGCGCCCGGGCTTGAGCCATGCGCCGAGCCCGATCCCGTCCGTCTGTATGCAGGAGACGTAAACTTTCGGCCCGGGAGCCACGCGGACCCCCGGTGTGATGTGATGATTGTTCCTGAACACGAACCCCGGGGATGCCGGGATCTGGGAGCTGAAGCTGAGGTTTGGAAGCGTGTTCAGTCCCTCGACGCGGTGGCCGAACGAGGATGTCAGCGTCACAAACTCCTCCTCGAGGTCTTTCGCGTACGAGTGCCACCCCATGACCATCGACATCGGCTTCATCTCCGCGAGGAGCCTGCGTGAGAGGGCGTATTCGGCACTGTCGGACGGGCGGCACGACAGATCGCTGAAGAAGACCCGTCTGTACATCCCCCAGTCCGCCACCGCGGGTTTCATGACGTTTCCGTGCTCCCCTCCCAGCCATACGATGGTCTCCCTGCTGCACCTGCCCCAGTAGCGCTCGAGCGCCCACGCGTAGATCTTCGCATCGTTCATCCCCGTGAACGTGCCGCGGAAATCCTCGAGCTTCCGGAGACCCGCCTTCTCCGCCAGGGCGATCTCCTCCCCGCTGACGACAATCGCGTCCTCGAGCCCCGCCGCGGTGAATGCGACGACAAGCGACGTGCGCACGTCCGTATCCCAGACGACGTACCCGCGCGCGGATTTCCCGAGGGCCTGCAGCGCCTCGGCCGGGGTTTTCAATTCCCTGAACGTGTAATACCGTTTCTCCTTGTAGAAATCGAGAACCGAATTCACGTAGGTGAACGGCCAGTCATCCGGGTACAGGAGGTAGAGCGCGGGCCCCTCCCTGTTTGCGAGCCCCTGCAGGCTTATCATCATCGCATTCTGCGCGAGTTTCCCTCCGACAGTCCAATCGTCGGCAAGGCGGAACGTGAACGCCTGGCGGGCACCCCGCCTTTTCAACACGTACTTCATCGGCGGACCGGTCTTCCGGCTCGACCGCTCCGCAGTGTAGATGAGGATCTCGTCCCGGTCCGTGACCTCGAAGCGGTGGACGGCGTTCACCGGGACGGTCCCCTGGGATCCATGGATGGAGAAACGCTCGTCGACCCTGAGGCGGTTCTTCCCCTCCCACGCGGCCGAGACCCGCCGCAGGCTCCCCTCCGGCATCCTGAGGCCCATAAAGATGTTTGAAGGGAACACCCAGGTGCGGACCGTGACCTCTGCAGGCGGACCGCCGGGCTCAAGCGTGAGGGAATCCCGGAACGTCCTCCCGCGGCCCCAGGTTTCCCCGATTGTCAGACCTTGTGGGGATTGCCTGACGTCGATCGTCAGCGCCCCGAAATGGTCAATGTCGGTGCTCTGGCCCGGGAGAAGATCCCATGTTCCGAGCAGCGAAAGGGATTCCTGTGCCGTAGCCCTCCACGCCAGGAACGCGCAACAGCAGAGGAGGGAGATGGCAATGCGTCTGTACATGTTCATGGGAGAGTTACTCCTTCGGGTGGTGTCGTATCATTCACCTCGTCCCCTCGATTTCAATCCGCCTCACAATCCTGTACCGGACCGGATCGCCGCAGCGCGCGAGGGACGAATCGCCGCATGCGCGTTCCATGACGTCGACATTGTTCTCAAGCGCAGCGGTGAGTATCCGGCCGTCAACGAGACTGAGCCGGATGGAAGCGACGAACGTCTCCTTTCCCACGGCGGCGACAAAGCCCCCCGTGTCGTTCCGCGCCACCTGAACCCAGTTGTTCGGCGTTTCTTCCACCGGCACTTGCATCCACGGCGCCGCAAGGGGGATCCCCGGACGGGCGGGGGGCACGTGCCTGATGACGAGCGTGGCGACCGAGTCCGTCGTATTGACGTCGGCGAGCGTGATGTCCACATCGATCGCGTCTTCCCCCGTCACGATGCGGCTCCCGTCAGCCCACGAATTCGTGCTCCCGTCGTTCACGTAGACGTGGTCCCCGGACCCGGCAAGCGCGGGTTCCCGCAGCGCGATCCGGAGATCGGCATAAAACGTCAGCAGATCGACGACGGGTCCGACGAGCCCGGGATTGATCCCGTGCATATCCGGGATCCCGAGTCTGAAGGAGGGGGAGAGGGAAAGCCGCTGGCGGAACCGTACGCTCGACGGGCCGAGGACGACGCGCCGGTCGTTCACACGCAGATCGGACCATGCATATTCCTCGTACCACGCACCCGAAGAGTCCTTCCTGACAACCCCGGCGGCACGGGCTTCGTAGTGCGTCACACCCTCCTTCCCCCTGTTCGTCGCACTCATGCGGTAGACGACGGATTCCCCGTCACGGTACCGGCGGGAAAGAAGCGAAACATCGGCCTGCCCCCGCCCGGGTGAAGGGACTGCACCGGCGGCAAGAACCGCACACACAACGAATCGCGCGTTCATTGGTCTTGCGTCGAAGAATGTGAACTGCTCCGTGCGCGTGGAATCTCGCCCAGCGCGGCGATCGCTTTCCGGTTCCGGTCGTTGAGGATGTCCTTTGCGCCGGGGGTAAAGAGAAAGGCAAGCCGTTCGGCGTACGCCGCGGCGATCTTCCACCTGACCATCTTCAATGTACTGTTCAGGAACCTGTTTTGCTCGGTAAACGGTTCATCAAGGACTCCGATTGCCGAGGGGAGCCACCGCGCGGGGAACTGCCCGGCACATTCTCCCCCCGGCTGGAACTTAGCGACTTCGCGGCCGAGCAGCAGGAGCGCGGCCTCCGCCCCCGCAGGCTCCGATGGGCGCAGCCCGTGATGACGCGAGAGCCAGTCCAGCACGGCATCCCTGTTCGGGACCAGGAGCGCGACCGTGGCCGGGGACTGGTTGTTGTAGAGCATCACCTGGTCGATGTACGGGGAGTGGCCGACGATCGACTCTTCGATCCCCTCAGGGCTGTACTTCTCCCCGTCGTGGCCGATGAGAAGGCTCTTTTCCCTCCCGAGGACGAAGAGAAAACCGTCGTTGTCGACGTATCCGATATCTCCCGTGTGAAGCCAGCCGTCACGAAGCGCCGCGGCAGTCGCCTCGGTGTTGTTCCAGTAGCCCGCCATGACGTTCTCCCCGCTGACGACGATCTCCCCCTGCGATCCCGGGGGAAGGTCGCGCCCTGCCTGGTCGCAGATCCTCAGGCGGAGGTCCGGCGCGGGCATCCCCGAGGACCCGAACTTGTGCCGGAGAGGGGTGTTGGCGGAGATCACGGGCGCCGCCTCCGTGAGGCCGTACCCCTGGTACATCGGCATACCGATCGCGCAGAAGAACTTCTGCAGCTCCACATCCAGAAGCGCCCCCCCTCCGATGAAATACTGGAGCTTTCCCCCGAACCCCTCCCGTATCTTCCTGAACAGCACGGCGTCAAAGAGCCGGCAGACGGGACGCAGGACTCTCCTCCACCCCCTGCCCCGCGACCACCCGTCCCCGTTGTAGGCAATCCCCGCGGCGAGCCCCGCCCGGAACAGGAGGCGCGCGGCCCCCCCTTTTTCCCTCACGCCGGATTC
>DATJPH010000087.1:0-2121 GCA_035506475.1 Bacteroidota bacterium
GCGAAGAGGATCAGGACGGGCGCAACGGTCATGACCGATCCCGCCATCATCAGCTCGGTGTCCTGAACGTGCTCGAGGGAGAGGTTCGCCAGCGCCACGGGGAGCGTGTACATGGAATCGTCCGTCATGACGATAAGCGGCCAGAGGAAGTCGTTCCATGTCCCCATGAACGTGAATATCGCCAGCGTCACAAGTATCGGCCTGCACAGGGGGAGGATCAGGGAGCGGTAGATCCTGAAGTCCCCCGCCCCGTCGATCCGGGCCGCCTCGATGAGGCTGTCGGGAATCGAGAGGGCGAACTGGCGGATGAGGAAGATGCCGAACACGCTCGCCATCCCCGGGATGATGACGCCGATGTACGAGTTGATGAACCCCATCCTGTTGAGCATAAGGAACAGCGGGAGCATCGTCACCTGGGACGGGATGATCATCGATGCGACAAGGAGCTTGAAGAGCGGGTCCCTCCCCCGGAACCTGTATTTCGCAAATGCATAGCCCGCCATCGAGTTGACGACCAGCGAGATCGCCGTCACGCTGACGGCGAGGAACGCGCTGTTGAAGAGATACCGCGCGAGGTTCAGGCTTGAAAAGAGCCTCGCATAATGCGCGAACGTGACGCGGGCGGGGAGGAACGGTGGAGGGAACGCGCTTGCCTCCCCGGTCGGCATCAGCGAGGCCGAGACCATCCAGAAGAGCGGCGCGAGCGTCAGGAGGGCGATAAACGCGAGGAGCGCGTAGAGGAGGACTGTGCCGGCCCGGCTCATGCCCCCTCCCATCGCTTCCGGATGCGGGCCTGGATGAGGGAACCGATCAGGATGAATGCAAAGAGAACGAACGCGAGCGCCGCCGAGTAACCCATGTTCCACCATCGGAATCCCTGCTGGTACATCAGCAGCACGATGCTGAGCGTCGAGTTCAGCGGGCCCCCCTGGGTCATCACGTACGGCTCGGAAAAGAGCTGGAAGTACCCGATCATCGTCAGGATGCTGATGTACACGGTCGTCGGGGCCAGGAGCGGGACCGTGATGGACCGGAGCTGCTGGAGCCGGCCCGCGCCGTCGATGGAGGCGGCCTCGTAGAGCTCTTCGGGGATGTTCTGCAGCCCCGCGATGAAGATGACCATGTTGTAGCCGAAGTTCTTCCAGACCGCCATCAGGATGATCGCGGGCATCGCCCAGTGCGGATCGCCGAGCCAGTCGACGCCGCCGATCCCGGCAAGCGACAGGAGGTAGTTGAGTATGCCGAACCGCGGGTGGTAGACGAACCGCCAGACGACGGCGACCGCGACAAGCGTCGTGACGACCGGGGAGAAGAACGCGATCCGGAAGATCCCCTTCCACCGGACGAGCTTCGACTGGATCATCAGCGCGGCACCGAGCGACACTCCGATCGAGAGGGGGCCTCCAACCAGAAGGAATTCGAGCGTGTTCCGGAACGCCTTCCAGAACAGGGGGTCGGCGAGAAGCTGTTCGTAGTTCTTGAGCCCCACGAACCGGGCGTACGCAAAATTGCCGAGCGCGTAGATATCGAAGTCCGTGAAACTGAGGACGAACGCCGCACACACGGGAACGACGAAGAAGAGTCCGATGGCAATGAGCGCCGGGCCCAGGAACAGTATCACCGCGCGCCTAGTGCCCACCGAGAATCCACCTCCTCTTTTCGAGAATCACGTTCACCTCGCGGTCGAGGGCCCGGAGCCCCTCGTCAACCGTGTACTGGCCCATCGTGATAAGCTCGACATACTCGCGGACTTTCTGGGCGATCTGTTCCCACTCGGGAACCTTCGGGGTCGCACGGACATGGTTGAGCTGGACGAAAAACGCCGCGGCGTACCTGTTGGCGGCGAGCGCGGAATCATGCCATGTCTCCACGCGGGCCGGCAGATCGCCCGTCAGCCTGTAGAAGGCGAGCTGCTGCTCCGGCTCCGACAGGTATTCCATCAGGCTCCAGACCGCGGCCTTCTGTTTCGACTGGCGGAACATCACGAGGCTCGAACCCCCGGCCAGAGACAGGCCGACCCCGCCGTCGGGACCCGGGAGCGGGGCCGTCATCCATGATCCCTGGAGCGAATCGGGGAGCCTGCGCGTGAACTCGCCGATATACCAGGGGCCGGTAATATAC
>DATJPH010000088.1:0-2979 GCA_035506475.1 Bacteroidota bacterium
GGGGCGCCGCACCCTCCGGCGCACCTCCGTGGGGGAACCACCCTTCTTCCTCAACCCGCCCCCCCCGCGTAACGCGTAAGAGGCCTTTTGACGCGTTTGTGAGCGAAGCCGCGCGTTCGAGCGCCAGGTGGTGCGGGAGAGCGGTCCCCGCGATCTTGGACACCTCGATCCCCGTATCAATCAGGCTGTTGAGCTGGAGCACCCTGTGGTTGAGCGAAAAGATGAGGTCCTTCTCATTCTTGCGGCCGATCATCTCCCTGTAGGTGCTTTCGAACACGGTCAGGAAGAGGCGGAGCGTGTTCAGATCGGATTCCGAGTACGGCCCCCTGTCTCCCCGCCTGACGAGAATGACGCCGGCATCGGACCCGTCGGCAAGCCGCTGAACGATGCGGACGCTCCCCGGTTCCAGAATCGCAGCGTCGCCGTCGGGAAGGGGACGATGCCCCGGATCTCCCCCCTGTCCCCCGCCCAGGGGCTCCCAGCCCGCCGACGTGCGCCTGAGGAGTCCCACTTCATCCCCGCCGAAGTACCCCCCGACAACGGCGCAGAAACGGGCGGCGTGATCCCTGAGTGTCCCCGCGCCCGTGAGGGACCGGAACGCTTCCTGGAGCGCTTCGACCTGCGCACCGCTGTGCGCAAGCGATGTGTCCGGGTGCGCGTTCATCGACCCGCCTTCCCCGCACCGCCGAGGGCTGCAAGGGCGTCATCGACTGTCTTCTCCTTCCCCGCGTACTGAAAGAGCCCCATGATCGAGAGCATCTTCTCGACCGCCGGGTCAAGGTCGGAAAAGACGAGCTTACCATCGGCTTCTTCCAGGTGTTCGATGATTTCAATAAGGAAGGACATGCCGACCGAGTTGACAACCCTCGATCCCCCGAGGTTGATGACGACGTGCCTGACCCCCTTCTCGAAATAACGGTTAAACTCGGCCGCGATCGCCTCCCCCCCGACATTATTAACGTACCCTGAGGTCGTGATCACGAGACAGTTGTCCCGCATATCCGACGTCAGGCTGAACGGCTGTTCCATGGAATTGCCTTTAGCGAAGGAGCTTCTTGATTGTGATCTTGGTGCCGTGCTTGTTGGACTCGATGTGAAAATCGTCAGACATGGATTTCATGAGGTTCAGTCCCCATCCGCGCTTGTTCTTCGACTCGAGCTTCGCGCGGATCTCCGGCTCTTCGACCGAAGCGGGCTCGAATCCTTTTCCGTAATCACGGACGTATATCGAGAGGTCTTCCGTCGTCATTGTGAACTCGACGCGCACGGCAGGCTGCTTCTCCCCGGAATGTTCGAGCGCGTTGATGACCGCTTCGGTGACAAGGATCCTCGCCTCGCCGATCTTCTCCTCCGCAATGCCGAGATGTCGTGCGAGCCTGTCGAGCCCCTCAAGGGCGACAAGCTCGATGTCCGGGATTTTCGGGAGCGTCATCTTCATCGTCACTGCGCCTGTCATGGGGTCCCTTCCGCACGTGATCCGTTGTTCTTCTTTTTGATTACGAGCATCGTGATGTCATCATCGGGCGACGCGCCGCGGAGCCAGCCTTCGGCCTCGTGCACGAGCCTGCCGATGATCTCATCTGTCGATCGTTCCCCCACCTCGGCAAACGCGTTCTGGACACGGGCGTAGTCGAACATCTCTCCCGATGCGTCCTTCTGCTCGGGAAGCCCGTCCGTCAGGAGCAACACGGCGTCCCCCGGGAGGAGATCCTCTTCGTGGAGAGCATACGGGAAACTCTTCATCGCCCCCAGGGGCATCCCTTTGAGGAGTATCTCCTCGACCGACCCGTCATTCTGCCTGTAGAGGAACACCGGGGGCATCCCCGCGCTTGAGAAGGAGAGCCTGTCCCCCCGGAGGCGGACAAGCGTGAACGCCATGAAGAGACGTCCGAGCCTGATCTCTTTTATAGCCCTGCTGCAATGGTTGAAAAACACCTGTATGTCGAACCGGGCCGCGTCGGAGAGGAAGAGCCCTTTCATGAGCGTGACGATCGTCCCGGCCTGCATGCCGTGCCCCGTCGCATCGCCGAAGGCGACACTGAGCGCGCCGTCGGCCCCCGTGCTGAAATCGTAGTAGTCTCCCCCCACCTCCGTCGCGGTCTTCATGTAGACGGCGATATCGAAACCGGCGAGAACCGGGATCTCGCGGGGGAGCATCGAGAGCTGGAGCTGGCGCGCGTCTTCGAGCTCCTTTGATTTCCTCTCGTTTTCGGCCTGCAGCGCCCTCTTTTCGGCTTCGGCCGCCTTTGCCCGGAGCTCCGATTCCTTGACCTGCGCCTTCTGCGCCTGCCTGTTGATCTCAAACCGCCGGATCAGATAGAGAGCGCAGACGAAGAGCACCGCGTAGGCACCGTACGCCCACCGCGTCTTCCACCAGGGGGGATTGACGATAATCCTGAGCGAGGCTCCCTCGTCGTTCCAGACCCCGTCGTTGTTCGATCCCCTGACCCTGAGCGTGTACGTCCCGCCGTCCAGGTTCGTAAACGTCGCACGGTGTTCCGCACCGAGCTGGATCCAGGTCTCGTTGAACCCTTCCAGGCGGTAGGCATACTGATTCTTGAACGTATTATAGTAATTCAGCGAGGCAAACTCAAAGGTGGCGACGTTATCCTTGTAGGAAAGCGTGATGACCGGCGTGACCGATATCCCCCTCTCCTCGATCGGTTTCCCCTTCTTGTCGTCGGAATTGTAACGGACGAATGAGCTGAAGACGACGGGGGGGACGTACGGGTTGTCCCTCACGCTGTCGGGCTGAAACATGCTGAAGCCGTTTCCGCCGCCGAAGTACATCTCCCCTGTCAGCGGATCCCGCGCATAGGCCCCCTGGTTGAATTCATTCCCCTGCAGGCCGTCCGCCTCGTCGTAATTGCGGAACGTCCCCCTCGCCGGATCGAACTTCGAAATGCCGTTGTTCGTGCTCATCCAGAGGTTGCCGTGGTCGTCCTCGAGTATGCCGAACACAAAATCGTTCGCCAGGCC
>DATJPH010000089.1:0-2012 GCA_035506475.1 Bacteroidota bacterium
CAGATCGACCCTCTCCGTTCCCCGGTCGGTGATGGTCCCCCCCCCGGCAACCTCCGTCTGGCCGCCGGAGCGTCCCGACTCCCCCGCCGCGCGCACTGTCACATCGAGGGGGACTTCATGAAACTGCAGGTCCGCCGTCGAACCGCGGGGGAGCACTTCAATCAGGCACGACGCTGTCGCGACCTCAGCGGTGTCCTCCCCGGGAGCGGCCCGGAGCTCAAGGACGTACCTGGTATGTTCCGTGATAGAAGGATCGGCCGTAACGAGGACGGAGACAGGCCGTGATTCGAGCGCATGAAGGGTTTCAGAAGCAGAATCGGGGACGGCGCTGATGTTCTCTGCACCTCGAACGGAGAGGCGCACGGCACTCGGGCCGTTCCCGAGATTCCTGAGGACAAATGAGACCCTGGAGGGGGAGCCCGAGACGACAAAATGCGGCGCCTCAAGTATCTGAAGCTGAATGCGGTGGAACGCCTCGACGGAAACTTCGATCATCATGCCGGCCCTGCAGGGGGGAACGGCATTGTCGCTGAGAGAATACCGGATTCTATACTTCCCCGGGGGTGTGGCAGGGGGAACCGCGATACTCAGAAGCCGTACGTCCGACCGGTTTCCGGAGAGGACAAATGGAAAATCCGGGGCGAGGTTCCGCCAGCCGGGGGGGAGCTCGAGGCGTGACTCGAACCGCCGGTCAAGTGACGAGAGGCTTGTCACCGTCAGGGCCGTCGTCAGGACCTTGCCCGGGAGAGTGGAGATCGTTTCTTCTCTCGCGCGGGTTATCGCGACACAGTCGCCCTGGGAATAGACAGGCCGCCAGCATGCGATGAGGAAGGCCGGGAGGGCGAAGGCGATCCGGAACGAGTGCGGGGGGCGAGGGAATCCCGGAGTCTCCACGGAGAAAGTTCAAAAATCGAGTGTGTATTGGGCCCCGTACACGTCGTCACCCCCCGCGTCGACGACGACAAGCGCCTTGTAGGTCCCCTTGGCAATGCCGCTCAGCTCGATCATCTGCCGGACGGAAGTCCCGGGGTACATGCGATACCTGTGTCCCGGGAATTTCCCCTTCGAGATACCTTTGCCGTCGAACAATTCCACGTAGACGTCCGGCCGGAACCCGAGCGTGCCGTCGTCTTCCAGATCCACCTGGAGGCTCGTCTCACCGCGGCTCCCCCTGACCAGCTTCGCCGACACGAACTTGATCGACCTGGTCCCCGACCCGGCGATATGGGTCGCGATCTGTATACCGTAGCGGAGCGTCTGGCGCACTCCCATCTCGGGGTTCTTGCTCTTTGCGCGCACAGACGACTCGGGAGACTCTTTGGCTATCCCCTCGACCATGAGCATGCTCCAGTACGACCCGGTCAGCGTTTTTCCCCCCGTTGTGTCCGGCACGGCGACCGAATAGTTCACCGTCACCGTCGCCTGCGGGGGGATCAGAAGCAGCGATGGGCTGTAGCTCACCCAGCGCGCGTTCGACCGGGGAGTCGATCCGGGCTCGGCATAGTTGTTCGTGCCGTCGGAAAAAAAGAGGTAATCGGTCTGGTAGACCTTCGCTTCCTGGGGCTCATCCGAGTCGTTTTTCACGAGAATCGATCCGTTGTACGATTCGCCCGGCCGCGCCTCGCGGTCCTGGCTCAGCTCGCCGATCACGGAGACCTGTGAGAAGGTCCTTTCCGCGCACAGGAGGAGAATGCCCGCGATCAGAAGGCAGCCCGCGGCCCCCTTCGGTCTCTGGATACTCATTGTGCCACCAGCGTATATGTCACAGTGTACACGTCGTTCCCCAGTTCCGTGCTGTTCCCCTGGGCGAACGTCGAGGATGCGGTGTACTGGAGCGTGCATGTCTTGTTCAGCGGGTTGCCCGTCGGGATGCTCTTCACGAAATCCGTCGCGAGCATGCCGTTAAACAGGGTCACCTGCGGGGCCGCGACGCCGTAGGTGAGATTGGTGGCCAGCACCGAAAGCGAGAAACGCTGCCCCGGACAGGAGGCGGCGACGGTAATTTTGGAGAT
>DATJPH010000090.1:0-6148 GCA_035506475.1 Bacteroidota bacterium
ATAAGAAGTCCGAACAGAATCACTGGCATGCTGTCACGCATGCGCGTCATTATAGGCATACGAAAGAGATACCTCCTCACTCAGGGGAAAGATATAACCGGAACAAAAAAAAAGATAACTGAAATGTCCAGCAAATGCAACGCTTTTCTCGTTGACTTTTAGTCACTGCGGGCGTATATTTATGAGCTTGGACGAACAGTCGTGTTTCCCTTCCATGCATCAGTTCCCCGTACGGTCGACCTCGGAGGCTTCGTAGTGAAAAAATACGCCGGAAGACTCATCATCATTGCCGCGTGCATCGTCGTTGCTGTGTACTACCTCCTTCCCACATGGAGGGATTACGATCTCCGCAAGCACCTCAGCAGCCTCACAGGCGACGACAGCCTGCAGTACGTCGCCAAACATGAAACCGAGATCCGCGACGCGCGGGCAAGGCGCATCAAGCTCGGCCTCGACCTGCAGGGAGGGATGCGCGTGGTGCTCGAGGTCAACGTCCTGAAGCTCATCGAAGACCTCGCGAAGAACAAGGACGAGGTGTTCAACCAGATCATGAAGGAGGTGCGCGCCGAGGCTAGGACATCCGAAGAGTCCCCCGTGCTCCTCCTGCGGCGGAAATTCGAAGCGCGGCAGATCAGGATGAGCAGGTACTACAGGAACCTGAGGGACACCAACGACGACATATTCAAATTCCTCGACGACGAGTCGACAAAGGCGATCGACAGGGGGATGGAGATCGTCAGGAACCGCGTGGACCAATACGGCGTGTCCGAGCCTTCGATCCAGAAGCTGGGCGGGACCAGGATCATCGTCGAGCTCCCCGGCGTCAACAAGGAGACCGAAGTCCGGCAGCTCCTCCAGGGGACGGCCCTCCTGGAATTCAAGCTCCTGAAGGAACCCGAGGTCACCTACCGGATCGCCGAGTCGATCGACAAGCTCCTGGCCTCGACGGCGAAGACCGATACGACGCTCGCCGACAGCCTCTTCGCCGGGACGACGGCGACCGACACGGCACGCGGCGACTCCGCAAAGGCCGACACCACGAAGATCGCGACGCCCGAAGGGGAGCTCTCCCAGGAAGAATTTGCACGCAAGCACCCGTTCTTCTCCATCGCGATCTACAACGAGCAGTTCAAGGGAGAATTCCTCGTCGCCGAGGACAACAAGGATAGAGTGCGCCGGATCCTGGACCGGGACGACGTCCAGAAGCTGATCCCGAACGACATGGAGTTCCTCTGGAGCGCCAAGACGCAGACCTTCGGCGAAAAGGGGCAGGAGAAGAAATTCTTCAGGCTCTATCCCGTCAAGAAGACCGCGGAGCTCACCGGGGGGGTGATCGTCAACGCAAAGTGGCAGATTGACCCGAACTACAACCGGCCGATCGTCACGATGGAGATGAACAACGAGGGTTCGCGCGAATGGGCCCGGATCACCGGCGCCAACATCAACAAGCGGATCGCGATCGTCCTTGACAACTCCGTCTTCTCCGCCCCCAACGTCATCTCGAAGATCACCGGCGGGCACTCGCAGATCGAGGGGATGGAGAGCGAGGCCGAGGCCAAGCTGCTGGAGATCGTGCTCAAGGCCGGCGCCCTCCCCGCTCCCGTCGACATTATCGAACAGCGGTCCGTCGGACCGTCACTGGGCGAAGACTCGATCCGCGCGGGCATCATGTCGGCGGGGATCGCGATCGGCCTCACGATCCTCTTCATGGCCATCTACTACCACACGGGGGGGGCCGTTGCGGATTTTGCGCTGATGTTCACTGTCATCTTCCTTCTTGCCGTCCTCGCGGCGTTCGGCGGCACGCTCACGATGCCGGGCATCGCGGGGATCATCCTGACCCTCGCCGTGGCCGTGGACGCGAACGTGCTGATCTACGAGCGCATACGGGAGGAAACCGCGGGGGGGAAGACGCCCCGGGCCGCGGTCGACGCCGGCTACAGCAAGGCCTTCACGGCCATTTTCGATTCAAACCTGACCACGCTCCTCACCGGCATCATCCTGTATCAGTTCGGGACCGGGCCGGTGCAGGGATTTGCGCTGACGCTGATGATCGGTATCGTCGTCAGTCTTTTCAGCGCCATCATCATCACGCGCGTCGTGTTCGACATGATGATCGATCGCTCAGGCATCGCCGTCAACTTCGGCTAACTCGCAAAAGGGATTCAGGACATGAGGTTCTTCGGAAAAACCAGCATTGATTTCATGGGGAAGCGGTATATCTGGTATGCCGTTTCCGCAACGGTGATCGCGGCCGGCATGCTTTCGCTCATCGTCAAGGGGGTGAACTACGGCATCGACTTCCTGGGAGGCACGGAGATCGTCGTCCGCTTCCAGAACAACGTCGACGTCGGGGACGTACGCACAGCCATGGACAAATCCGGCTTCACGAAGGCGGAGATCAAGACGTTCGGCAGCGACCGGGACATCCTGATCCGCACGCCGGAACAGGGAGAGGGGACCATCGTTGGCGACAGGATCCGCGGCGGCCTCCAGGCCCAGTTCCCGACCAATCCCTTCGTCGTCCAGAAGGAGGACAAGATCGGCCCGAAGATCGGCGCCGAGCTCCGGAGGGACGCCATCTACGCGGTCCTGGCCTCGCTCGGGGCCATCCTCCTCTACCTGGGATTCCGGTTCAAGTTCCTCTGGGCGGCCGGGGCGGTCACCGCGCTCTTCCATGACGTGCTCCTGACGCTCGGGCTCGTCTCCATATTCGACGGCCTGATTCCCCACCTGAACCTGGAGTTCAACCAGACCATGGTGGCCGCATTCCTGACCCTCGTCGGGCTCTCCAACAACGACACGGTGGTGATCTTCGACAGGATCAGGGAGAACCAGAAACTGTTCAAGAGCATGGATCTCGTCGCGCTCATCAACAAGAGCGTCAACGAGGTGCTGAGCCGGACCATCATCACCTCCGGCACGGTCTTCGTCGTGCTCGGCGTGCTTCTGGTATTCGGCGGCGAAGTGACGCGCGGGTTCGCCTTTGCGTCGCTCGTCGGGATCGTCACCGGGACCTATTCGTCAATCTACATCGCCAGCGCCCTCGTTGTCGAAGTCGTGACGCGGACGAAAACCCAGGGCAAACTGATCGACTGATCAGCAATGAACTTTACGACAACACAGCGCGGCACGGTCACGGTCATCGCCCTCCAGGGCAACCTGATGGGGGGACCGGACGCAACGGCGATCAACAGCACGCTCCATGAACTCGTCGCCAAGGGAAACACCAGGGTCGTCCTCGACCTCCGCGACGTCCAGTTCATGAACAGCTCCGGGCTCGGTATCCTCATCGGGGGGGCGAGCACGCTCAAGAACGCGGGCGGAGGTCTTGCCATCGCCGGCGCTTCGGAGAAGATCCTGGCGCTCATCACAATCACGCGCCTGGGCAAAGTGCTGGCGACGTTCCCCACGGTCGATGACGCGGCGGCGAGTTTTACGCACTGATTGCTTCCGGCTGAAAAATCCCCCACCTTCCCTCCAGGGAGAGGCCGGGGATTTTTTGTGCCCGTACCTCTATCCCACACCACCTCTGACAGGCCATGCCAGTCCAGATCATAGTCGGCGCCCAGTGGGGCGATGAAGGAAAAGGGAAGGTTGTCGACATGCTCTCCGAGCGCGCCGACATCGTGGCCCGCTACCAGGGAGGAGCCAATGCCGGCCATACCGTGTGCATCGGGGAGAAGCAGTACATCCTCCACCTGATCCCGTCGGGGATGTTCCATGACAACATCACCTGCGTGATCGGCAACGGCGTCGTGATCGACCCGGCGGCCCTCATGGGCGAGATCGGGCAGCTCGCGCTGGCGGGCGTGAGCGTCAAAGGGAGGCTTCTTGTCAGCCATAACGCCCACCTGATCATGCCGTACCACAAGCTGCTGGACTCGGTCAGGGAACAGGGCTCCGACAAGATCGGCACCACCGGGCGGGGCATCGGCCCGGCCTACATCGACAAGGCGATGCGTACCGGGATCAGGATCGTCGACCTGCTGGACCGCGACGAGCTCGCCAGGAAACTGACGTCGAACATCAACGAGAAGAACCAGATCCTGACGAAGATCTACGGCGAATCGAAACTCGACATCGAGGCGATCATCGCCGAGTACCAGGAATTCGACAAGCAGATCGACGAGTACGTCACCGACACGGCGTCATACCTGAACTCGGCGATTGCCGCGGGGAAGCGGATCATCGCCGAAGGCGCGCAGGGCGCCCTGCTTGACGTCGACCACGGGACGTACCCGTACGTCACGTCGTCGAACCCCACATCCGGCGGGGCCTGCACGGGACTCGGGATACCGCCGACGGCGATCGACGACATCGTCGGGGTCGTCAAGGCGTACTCCACGCGCGTGGGGAACGGACCGTTTCCCACGGAGCTCCTGGACGCCACCGGCGAGCGCCTCCGCGCGCTCGGACACGAGTTCGGATCGACCACGGGGCGGCCGAGGCGCTGCGGATGGTTCGATGCCGTGGCGCTCAAATACTCCGCGATGGTCAACGGCATCAGGCGGATCGCGGTGACGAAGCTCGACGTGCTCGACGAATTCGACGCAATCAATGTCTGCGTCGCCTACGAAGCCGGCGGAAAGCGCCTCCGCTCGTTCCCCACGGACGCAAAGACGCTCGAGAAGATCGTCCCCGTGTACGAGACGCTCCCCGGCTGGCGCACGTCCATCGCCGGCGCAAAATCCCCCGGCGAGCTTCCCGCGCGCGCGCGAGCCTACATCCAGACGCTCGAGCGCATCACCGGAACGAAGGTCTGGCTCGTCTCGGTCGGCCCCCGGCGCGACCAGACGATCACGCTTTCCTGAGGAGCCACAACCCGGAACGTCCATGAAGAACCCCTTCTCCGGACTCCCGCTCGGCCAGGCGGGGAATTTCAAGATCGCTCTCCTGGCTTTCGCCTCGCTCTTCGTGCTCGGGACCCTCTTCTATTCCCAGCGGATCACGAATCACCTTCTGGAACGGGAGCGGCAGGTCGTCGGCCTCTACGCCAAGTCGTACGAGTACATTTCGAGCCCCCGTTCCTCCTCGGGAGATTTCACGTTCCTCTTCGAGGAGGTGATCCGCACTGTCGATTTCCCCGTCATCCTCACCGATTCGGCGAACGTCCCCATACAGGGATACTGGAAAAACATCAACGTCGACAGCACCCTGAGCAGGGAGAAGCAGCTCGCGTACGTTTCAAGCCTGCTCAAGCGGATGGACGAGCAGAACATCCCGATCAAGGTGGCCCCGTACGACACGGTGGTGCTGAACTACGTCCATTACGGCGAGTCGGAGCTCGTCGCCCAGCTCCGGTGGCTCCCGGTCCTCGAGATCATCCTTGCGGCCGTGTTCATCATTGTCGCTTACGTGGGGTTCAGCTACATCAAGCGGACCGAGCAGAGCAATATCTGGGTGGGGATGGCGCGGGAGACCGCGCACCAGCTGGGGACTCCGCTGTCGAGCATGATCGGGTGGCTTGACCGCGCAAAGACCGAGGGGGCGGGGATGCCGGGGGTGATCGAGAGCCTGCAGGAGATGGAGCACGACGTGGTCAGGCTCAACAAGGTCGCTGCCCGGTTCTCCAAGATCGGCTCGCGCACCGACCTGAAGGAGGAGAATGTCAGCGGCGTGATACAGGAAGTGATCACCTATATCGCGAAACGGATCCCGAAGTCCGGCAAGAAGGTGGACCTGCTTATCGAGACGCCGGGCGAGTTCCGTGCCGACATCAACAGGGAGCTCTTTGAGTGGGTGATCGAAAACCTGATGAAGAACGCGCTCGACGCGATGGAGGGGGCCGCGGGGAGCATCACGTTCAAGATGTCACAGTTCGCCGGGAAGACGACGATCGACGTCACCGACACCGGGAAGGGAATCGATCCGAAATTCCACAAGGAGGTCTTCCGCCCCGGCTACAGCACGAAGAAACGGGGGTGGGGACTGGGCCTGAGCCTTTCCAAGAGGATCATCGAGGACTACCACAAAGGAAAGCTCTTCGTGAAGCAGAGCGCGCCCGGGGCCGGCACGACGTTCAGGATACGCCTGGGGTGAAAAAGGAGAACGGGTCGTTACTCCCCCACGTGCCACGAGCAGATCTGCCAGCCTGACGCTTGCGTCTTGAACAATACTACCGAATGATAGTGCGGATCGGCGCCCG
>DATJPH010000091.1:0-3576 GCA_035506475.1 Bacteroidota bacterium
CGGGTCCGTCCCTGCTGCGCCCGGTGAGGGGCTCCCGTCGGCGATGACCCGGCAGAGTATCCCGTCGCTCCGGCGGAGCGTCCCGCTCACGAGGACGCGCGAACGGAGCGCGACGAGTTCGCTGCTCGGCACGAGGAGCTCCCACACCTTCCCCCTGACCCCCGCAAGGAGGGCCTCGGGCGCGGCATGCCCCACGAGCCGACCCTTCACGATCACCGCGATGTCCGTCGCCACTGCTTCGACGTCAGAGACAATGTGCGTGGAGAGGATGACAATCCGCTCGCCCGAGAGGTCGGAGAGGAGGTTCCGGAACCTGACACGCTCCTCCGGGTCGAGCCCGGCCGTGGGCTCGTCGACGATGAGGAGCTGCGGATCGTTCAGGAGCGCCTGCGCGATCCCGACCCGCTGCCGCATCCCCCCGGAAAAACCGCCGAGCCGCTGGTTCCGGTCTCCGTCCAGGTTGACAAGGAGGAGGAGCTCGTCGATCCGCGCGCGGGAGGACCGGGCGTCGAGCCCTTTCGCGGCGGCGATGTAGGTCAGGAACTCCACGGGGGTCAGGTTGGGATAGACCCCGAAATCCTGCGGGAGGTATCCGAGCACCCCGCGGAGTCCGTCCGGGGAGCGTGCGATGTCCACGCCGTTCCAGGTGACGCTCCCGTTCGTCGGCCTGGAAATCGTCGCCAGGATCTTCATCAGCGTCGACTTCCCCGCCCCGTTCGGCCCCAGAAGGCCGATGACGCCCGCCGAGAGGGAGAGCGAAAAATCCCGGAGTCCCCAGACATCCGCCGTGTACCGCTTGCTCACGTTGTCAATGCTCAGGTTCATGGTCTCTGGTAGATGATCCGTCCGTCGAATATCGTCATCGCGACCCGGGCGTTCGCGATTGCCGCAGGGTCGGCCGTGAGTATGTCCATGGAGAGCACGGCGATATCCGCCACCTTTCCCGGCTCGATCGATCCCTTCGTCTTCTCTTCGAAGCTCGCAAACGCCGACCCCATCGTGTAGGCTCTGATTGCCTCGCTGACCGAGATCTTCTGTTCGGGGATCCATCCCCCGGGGTGCTTCCCGTCGAGCGTCCTCCGCGTTGCCGCCGCGTATATCCCCATCAGCGGGTCCATCGGCGCGACGGACCAGTCGGACCCGAACGCCAGCGTCGCCCCCGCATCAAGGAGGCTCCGGAACGCGTACGTCCCTTTCGCCCGCCCGGCGCCGATCCGCCCCTCTGCCCAGCGGCCGTCGTCGATCGCGTGGTAGGGCTGCATCGACGCGATCACCTGCAGCGGGGCGAACCGCTGGATGTCGTCCGCCTTCAGGTGCTGGGCGTGCTCGATCCTGAACCGCCTGTCCCGTGCCCCGTTCTTCTCCTCGGCCGCGGCGAACATGCCGAGGATGATGTGATTGGCCCTGTCGCCGATGGCGTGAATGGCCACCTGGAGTCCCGCGCTGTCCGCGGCGATAATCGCGTTGAGCATCTTGCTTTCGGGAATCATCTCGTCGCTTGCCAGGCCCGATGTCCCCGGCGCGTCTGTATACGGGTCGAAGAAGAGCGCGGTCGTTGAGCCGAGCGAGCCGTCGGCGAACCCTTTGAGCCCGCCGATCTTCAGCCTGTCGGAGCCGAACGACGCCCGTATCCCCGCGTCCGCGAGCCGCTTCCAGGCGGCCAGGGGCTGGTGCGCGGAGATCCGGATCGTGAGCTCGTTCGTCTTGAGGAATTTCTGGTATACCTCCAGGTAGGCGGGCGCCCCTGACATGTCCTGAACGCTCGTCACGCCGTGCTCCGCCGCGTAGGTCATGGCCGCCCTGAGGGCGGCGGCGATCTCCTCCTCGCTCATGTCGGGCATGACCGCGTACACCGCGTTCATCGCGGCATCCTTGAGTATGCCGGTTGGTTCCCCCGTCCCGTCACGCACGATCGTCCCCCCCGGCGGATCGGGCGTCAGCCGTGTGATTCCGGCGGCCCTGAGCGCGAGCGTATTGGCAAGGCACATGTGCCCGTCGAGACGGTTGACGAACACCGGGTTGTTTCCGGTGACGTCGTCGATAAGCGCCCGCGTGGGGAGACGTGCCGGCGTCCAGTTCTCATGGTCCCAGTCGCCGCCGGTGATCCATCTCCCCGGCCTCGTCTTCGCGGCGAAGAGCCTGATCCGTTCCCTGAACTCTCCTTCCGTTCCGGCATCCCGCAATTGCACGCTCGCCATGGCGGCCCCGCCGTCGATCAGGTGGACGTGCGCGTCGTTGAACCCGGGGACGGCGAGCTTCCCCCGGAGGTCGACGACCCGCGTCCCTCTCCCCTCGAACCGGGAGACCTCGTCTGAGGTCCCGACGGCGATAATCCTCCCGCCGTAGCAGGCCACCGCTTCGGCGAGCGGTTGTGCAGGATTGACAGTCCAGATCTTCCCGTGGATGAGCACGAGATCGGCCGGAACCTGGGCGAACGAGGCCGCGCAGGCGAGGGCAAGAACGGAGCCCGCAAAGAGGGTGTTCATGTGAGGGGAAAAGAGATGTTGAACGGCGTCAGAGGGAACTCGGGGGACAAGATAACGCGTTTTGACCAAACACACCACCCACTCATCCTGGAGAGATGCATGGCGACGACGGACGGAACCTGGAAACCTGTTTCGGTGGAGCTCGGAGGGGAGCCGCTCCCCGGGGAGGTCCTGGACACGATGGAATTGATGCTCGAGGGGAATTCGTATTTCATGAGGGCGGGCGACCAGCTCGACCGGGGGACGATCGCCTTCAACGAGGCCGAGACTCCCCTCCGGATGGACATCACGGGGACGAAGGGTCCGAATGCCGGCAGGCACATCCCCGCGATCTGGCGCCTGGAGGGGGACCTGCTGACGATCTGCTACGGGCTGGAGGGGGAGTCGCGCCCCTCCTCGTTCACGACCGGAAAGAACCCGAAGCTCTTTCTGGTGAAATACAGGAGGGTGCCGCTCAAACTCTGAGTCGTTGTGTCTTCCCGCGGAATTTGGTACGTTACCTGTCGAACTCGGGTTCATTGACATGCCTTCTTCGTCGTACGCTCTGGCGGGGGAGGCATCACCATTCTTCGCGGAGCATACAATGAAAAAGCATATCGAGCTTGTCGGCATCCTCCATCTCGTCTACAGCGGTCTCGCGCTCGTCCTCGGCCTCTTCTGCTTCATGCTCCTGTCGGGGATCGGGATCATTTCCCATGACGCCATCGCGCTCGGGGTGCTGGGGACGATCGGGATGATCATCTGCATCATTATCTCCGTGCTGGCCATTCCGGGGATCATCGCCGGGATCGGTCTCCTGAAGATGAAATCGTGGGCAAGGATCCTGGCGATCGTTGTCGGCTGCCTGAACCTTCTCCATATTCCGTTCGGCACCGCGCTGGGCGTCTACACCCTCTGGGTGATGCTCAACGACGAATCCCGCGCGCTCCTTGCGTAGCAGGATGCGGTGACTATTTCCATGGAACCAGAAGGGGAGGCGATGCTATGATACGGAAGGTGATCCTGCTGGTTCTTGTGTGCGCATGCACGGCCGGCGCACAGAACGGTGATCTGTACAGGAAGCTGAAAGCGCTCCCGGACGTCGTCGAGG
>DATJPH010000092.1:0-14841 GCA_035506475.1 Bacteroidota bacterium
CCCCACCAGATGGTGAGGGTTCCCTGACGCGAACTCTTCTCATATGGCGCTTTAGCAATTTATTTTCTGTCGCTGCAAGTTGCCCTTAACGTGCGACAGCTGTTTAGCATTTATTTAGGGTCGCTGCAATTTTGCATAAATCACGACCGTGGTTCAATATAACACGTCAGGGCCCGCTTGTCAAGCAGAATCGTGTATATTTTCTGCCAGTTGACGCGAAATTCTCCTTTCAGATCAGGCCGTTGAGAAATGATGCGGAATCGCGAATCGACTCCTGGCTGATCTGGTGTCCCATGGGATATTCCCTGTAATCAACGCGCGCATTTGATTGCTCAAAAAGCTGCCGTGTCCTTCGCGCGAATGCAACGGGGATGACAGGATCCTCCGTCCCGTGCGCGACGAAGTACGCAAGATCCCCCAGTGCCTGCCAGCGGAATGAGAGGTGCGTACCTTCGGGGACGTATCCGCTCTGGGCAACAACGCCGCGGAAGAGCTCCGGGCGCGTCAGGGAAAGAGCGAACGCCATCACTGTGCCCATGCTGAACCCGAGAAGAAACAGGCGGGCCGGGTCCACGGGGTACGACCGGAGGGCGTCGTCGACAAAACCGGAGAGCAGCCCGTAACTGTGCCGGAACATCGCCGGATCGGGGGTACCGATGGTGCCGACGTCGTACCAGGTGAAACCGCTCCCGTAGGAGAACGGGTACGGCGCGCGAACGCTCAGCACGAGCAGCCGGGGATCATACTCCTCCGCGAGGGAGAGCAGGTCTTCTTCGTCGGCCCCCCGTCCGTGGAGCATGATAATGGTCGGGTGCTTTGCCTCCCCTGTTCCTTCCGGGTGGAGGACTCTGTGTTCCAGCGTCGTCGGGATGCCGCTCATCGGGGGCTCTTCCTCATCAGGTATCAGAACAGGAACGCGTATTGCTCGTAGTCTTCCTGGCTGTAGACCACGAACCGGACCTCCTCGATCGGGGAATCGTTCTTCAGGAATGCGGCGACCGTCTCGAAGGCGATTTTCGAGGCCCGGTCAACCGGAAACCCGTACGCTCCCGTCGAGAGCGAAGGGAAGGCAATTGAGCGGATGTTGTGCGAGGCGGCAAGAAGAAGGCTGTTCCGGTAGGCGCTCGCCAGGAGCCCCTCCTCTCCCCCGCCTCCGCCATGCCAGACCGGACCAACGGCGTGTATGACGTACCTGGCTTTCAGGTTCCCGCCCCCCGTGATGACAGCTTCGCCGGCCGGGCATTCCCCCTTCGATTCCCGGATTTTCCTGCACTCCTGGAGTATGCGGGGGCCTCCGGCCCGGTGGATGGCGCCGTCCACGCCGCCTCCACCGAGGAGACCTGAATTGGCGGCGTTCACGATCGCCTCCGTGTCCTGGTCCGTGATATCACCCCGCAGAAGCGTCAGCATCGTTGACGAGATCCGTTTGTGGAGCGGCATGGTCAGTCCTCCGGGCGTTCGCCTGATGGAGCCATTTTGACAAGACGCGGCATGAACCGGGCGACGGGTGTGGCGAGATCCTTCTGTGCGTCAACGACCGCAAGAATATCCTTGTAAGCCCAGGGAGCTTCATCGAGCCCCGCGGATATGAGCCGGACCCCCGCCCGATCGAGAAATTCGCGTATCTGTTTCCAGGAAGACGTGCGTGCCGCCGCCGTGCGGGACATCTTCCTCCCCGCCCCGTGCGAAGTGGAATTGAGTGAATCGGCGTTTCCATTTCCTTCCACGAGAAAACCGGGGGTTCCCATCGATCCCGGCATGATGCCGAGCACCCCCTTCCCTGCGGGAGTGGCCCCCTTGCGGTGCACGATGACTTCGCGGCCGTGGAACTGTTCCTTCCAGGCAAAATTGTGGTGGTTCTCAATCTGTTGCAGGACGCCGTGCCCGATGTGGGCAATGATCGCTTCGTGAATCAGGTGGTGATTGGCGGAGGCGTACCTTCCCATCAGCGTCATTGCCTCCCAGTACTCGGACCCGAGATCATCCATCGCGAGCCATGCGAGGTTCCCGGCGGCGCCCTTAAGTTCCGGGTGACATGATTTTGCAAGACGGGTATAGTGCGAGGCAACGCTCGCTCCTGCATTTCTGCTCCCGCTGTGCGAAAGGAGCGCAAGGTACGTTCCCCGCGGAATCCCCCTGAACTCCTCTGCCACGTCAAGCTCTACAAACTCGACAAAGTGGTTCCCGGAACCGGATGTGCCGAGCTGTCGGTGAGCCTTCTCTTTCAGCCTGGCCGTCACGGGCGTGACTCCCCAGTCGCCGTCCATCACGGCGTGCGACTTCGGGCGGTCCCACTGTGCACCCAGCCCGAATTTCGTGTGCGATGCAATCGCACCGGCGTACAGTTCCCGTTGGGTACAAAGGACATCCGGAGGGACATCAAACACGGTCATCATCATCCGGCACGCGATGTCCACGCCGACCCCGTACGGGATAACCGCATTGTCCGTCGCGAGCACCCCGCCGATGGGGAGACCGTAACCCACATGGGCATCCGGCATCAGCGCGCCTGCGACCGCGACGGGGAGTGCCGCCGCGGCATCCATCTGGGCGCGCGCCTCCGCCTCGATATCGGTCCCCCATGAGGGGTACGTCCGGATCGTCATTGCTTCAGATAGCGGGCAAGCCAGTTGAAGACCGTCGTGTGCCAGAGCTCGCTGTTAGCCGGCTTCAGCACCCAGTGGCCCTCGTCAGGGAAATACAGAAACTCGGACGGCACCCCCTGCCTCTGCAGTGCCGTGAAAAGCTGCATCCCTTCGCTTTCGGGGACGCGGTAATCAAGGGCGCCCTGAATCACCAGTGTCGGGGTCCTGAAGTTTTTCGCAAAACGGCTGGGCGAGAAGCCCGTAAATTCGTCCGGGTTCTTCCACGGCGGGCCGCCGTGCTCCCACTCGTCAAACCAGAGTTCGTCCGTGGTGCCGTAATTGCTCACGAAATTGTACGAGCCGTCGTGTGATACAATCGTCGTGAACCGGGCGCCGGCATTCCCGAGAAACCAGTCCATCATGTACCCCCCGAACGAGGCCCCGGCGGCGGCGATCTTTGTGCCGTCGACGTACGGCAACGCGGCGGAGTAATCAAGGGCGCTCATCAGATCGGTATAGACCTTTCCTCCCCAGTCGCGGCTGATCTCATCGACAAACTGCTGACCGAATCCTGTGCTCCCCCTGGGATTGGGAGCGACCACGACGTACCCCTGCGCGGCCCACAGGGGTGGATTCCAGCGGTACGACCACCCGTCAAGCCAGGCTCCCTGGGGCCCGCCGTGAACCATGAACACGAGAGGATATTTCCGGGAAGCAGAAAAGCCGGGCGGAGTGAACACCCACGCCTGAACCTTCGTCCCGCCGGCGCCGTCAAACGTGACGCTCGAAGGTGCGGGAATGTCAACGCCGGCGAAGACCGCGTCATTGATCCCGGTGACCGGTGCCGCACCCGTTCCGTCGGTGGCGCACCGGTAGATTTCCGCGGGCCGCACGGCGCTCGAATGCAGGAACACAAGCGTGGTACCGTCGCCTGACACGCGGCAATCGTGGTTGCTGTGTCCGTCGAAGACTTTCCGGACGTCGTTTCCCCTGGTGCTCACCGAGAAGAGAGGCACCGCGGCCTTCTCCTCGGCTTCGAAGTACAGCATGGTCCCGCCGGGGGCCCAGACGAACGGGCCGACATGGGAATCGAAGTTCTGCGTCAGGCTCCGCACCGTTCCCGTGCCGCGGTCGTAGAGCATCAGCTCCCACCGGTCCGCTTCGAAGCCGCTCCGCCTCTGGGCACGGTAGGCGATATACTTTCCGTCGGGGGAATACCGGGGAAACCCGTCCGCCGCGGGGTTTGTCGTGATCTGTCTCGGGGTTCCCCCCTGCACGGACACGGTGTATATGTCATGGTTTGTGCTCCACGCTTCCTCGCGTGAAGGGGAAGGCGTGGCGGTATAGGCGATCTCCTTCCCGTCGGGGGAGAAGCAGAAATCTATTCCGGCCGAAAATGTTGCCGACGTGGGGACGGCATCGCGGTCGCCCGGCGTCAGGTCGCGCGGCTCCCCGCCGGCCGCCTGAACGAAGATGTGCTCCCGCTTCCCCTCCACCCATTTATTCCAGTGGCGGTACATCAGGTGGGTGATCAGCCTGGCCTTCACCCTCCCGTGTTCGGTTTCCTCGAGCTTTTTCCGGTTGAGCTCGTCGCTCTGCGAGAAGGGGAGCGAAGAATACTCGGGGAACACTTCCGAGACAAATGCGATCGAAGACCCGTCGGGCGACCAGACCGCCTGCGACGCGCCTGTGGAGAGCGTAGTGAACTGCACGGGATCGCCGCCTTCCAGGGAAAGCAGCCAGATCTGCTGTGTTCCGGAACGGGACGATTCAAACGCGATCCGCTTTCCGTCCGGGGACCACGCCGCGTTCCCGTTGAATGAAGGATCGTTCGTCAGCGCCCTGTCCGGGCCTCCCCCCGTCGGGCTCATCCTGAGCGCGGTCGTATTTCTGTTCGCGGAGAGATCGGGCGTCGTCACGTTATAGGCGACCCACCGCCCGTCGGGAGAGAGGGCCGGTTCGGCAATCCGTTTCATCGAGAATAGATCACGGATGACAAGCCCGCGTCCTGATTGCGCGGATGTTGAGATCACGGATGCGGCGAGGAGGAGTGCAGTGAGGCGGATCCTGTGTGGTGTCGGCATGCGGTTCCTGATCGGAGTGTGTTGGGTTCAGTCCCCCGGCCCCCTGATGAAATTCTTCCACATCATCGATTCCACCGGTTTCTCGGTTCGCTGCGTGTACTTTGCGGAGGCCTTCGTGTCATACGGTGTGCCGATCTCACCTGAAATCTCGAAGTATATCAGCTGTCCTATCGGCATGCTGTGGTACACCCTGACGGGCTGCTTCACCGAGATCTCGAGCGTCCACGTGTTGCAGAAGCCGATATCCCCCTTCCCCGCCGTGGCGTGGATATCGATTCCCAGCCTCCCGATGCTGCTCTTCCCTTCCAGGAAGGGGACGTGGCGGTGCGTCTCGGTGTATTCCTCCGTCACTCCCAGATACAGCCGGTGGGGGAGAAGTATGAGGCCGTCGTCGGGAATATGGAAATGATCGATCTCATTGTGCACTTTTGCATCCAGGATATCGCTCCGGTAGACTGCCAGGTGCCTGGCCAGGTGCACGTCGTAGGAATTGGAGCCGAGGTATTTCCGCTCGAAGGGGGAGATGACGATCGTCCCCTTTGCCATTTCGGCGAGTATCGCTGTGTCCGTCAGTATCATGATGAAGGAGACGTGGGGGAAGAGGAGTGTCCCAATGTAGAGAAATCGGCAGGAAAATCAAAGACGGGGGAAGAGATCGGGCTCCGCGTCGACGTCGAATGCCCCGTCGGGCCACGGCAGCGTCGTGAGCGCCCCGGCGTGGGCGAGCAGCACGCTTTTTGCACCGCGGTCGCCGTGCAGGAGAAGAAGCTCGGGGAAGAGCGAGCGGGGAAAAAGTGCCGGCACGCCGGCCGATCCTCCGTACCCGCTTGCCACGGGCCGGTCCGGGGCGTGCGCAAAGGCATCGATAAGCGCGTCGAGGTGTTCCGTCGAGATCCTCGGCTGGTCGCAGACGACGATAAGCGCGCCGTCGGTCCCGGGCGCGAGGGAAGCGATGCCGTGGCGGATCGACGAACCGATCCCCTCGCGCCAGAGCGGGTTGATAGTCACGCGGAGGGGAAGCCCGGCCAACTGGCCCTCCATTCCGGCGGCGTTGTAGCCAAGGACGACGCACACCTCTGAAGCGTGCGAGGCGCTCAGCCTGCGGGCAGTGCGGCGCAGGAGAGACTCCCCGTGGGTGTGCACGAGCTGTTTGGGCGAGCCCAGGCGGGTGGACGCCCCGGCGGCAAGAAGAACCGCCGCGACATTCATCGGTGAATCGGTCCCTCGCGCAGGCGCAGAGGGGTGCCGGGCCGGTTGTGGAGCACGGATTGTATCTCGGCGATGATCGACAGGGCTATCTCCTCCGGCGTATCGCCGCCGATGTCGAGCCCGGCGGGGGAGTGGAACTTTGCCAGCTCTTCCTCCGTGGGGAGCACCCCCTCTCCTGCGAGGTTGTCCAGAAGGAGGTTCGCCTTCGCCCGCGGACCGAGGAGGCCGACGTAAACGGCCGGAGAGGGGAGGAGCGCCCGCGCGATTTCGACGTCGCCCGGGAAATTGTGCGTCATGATCACCGCCGCTGCACCAGGCGGCACCAGGACCGCATCGCGGGTTTCGCCGGGATGGGCCAGGATCAGCGCGTCGGCCGAGGGGAACGAGCTCTGTGTGAGGTAGGCCGGGCGCCGGTCCACCACGGTGACGTGCCATCCGAGACCCGATGCAATCTGCACCAGCGGTGCCGCATCCGGTCCCGCGCCGAAGACGAACAACGGCACGGGAGGAGCGATATATTCGATAAATGCTTCCGTCGTTCCGCCCGGGAGCGCCAGCGTCACATGCGAAGAATCCCCCGCGGCAAGAGCGTCCGCGCAAGCGCGGTGAAGCAAGGCGGCGGGATCTCCCGCTGTTTCCCGGTTCCCCGCCGCACCTTCGCGTGCGAACACTCTGCCGTCTCCGCTCAGTTCCGGGATCGCGTCGCCGGCGTAGGGAGTGGCGATGGCGCCGGCGCACCTGCGTCGCCGGCATTCCTCGATAAACTCCAGCGCGGCACAACGCTCCGTCCCTGAAATGCGCTCGAGGAGTACGTGGGCGATCCCGGTGCAGCCGAGCCCGAGCCCCCAGAGGATGTCGTCGCCCGACGTGGAATCATACGTGACAAGCAGAGGCTTCCCCGAAGCAGACACGACGGCGGAGCGTTCGTGGAGATCATTCTCGAGACATCCGCCGCTGATGAGTCCGGCCGAACGGCCGTCGTCGGTGACAAGCATCCGGGCTCCCGGTTTTCTGTACGTTGAGCCGCTTGTCGCGACGATAGTCGCAAGGACGCCGGCGCCTGCCGAGGATCGGAGCGACGCATAGAGCCGGTAGATCTCGGTCTGTTCTCTCGTCGTGACGCTCATAGTGCGTTCAGGGGTCTTTCATAGGACCGGATGCGGATCGGCATGCTCCGGACGTGGACGCCCGTGGGAGCGAATACTGCATTGGCGACTGCCGGCCAACGGAAGAGATCGGTAGCTGCTCCCGCTCCCGGTCAGGAAGGATCGGCCCAGGCGTGCGAGCGTGCCGTGGTGCGGATACGTTGAAGGGCCTCATCGACATGCCGCTGCGTGACGCCGGTCTGGCCCGCCACGAAACGGAGTGCAATGCGGCCGTTGAGCCTCGTATGTGTAATGAACATGCGCCCGGTTCTGTTGAGTTCCTCCATGAGCGCCGCGTTCGCCCTGTCAAGGCTCGCGGGGTCGTCCGTCCCCGGGGGGTGGTACCGGAAGCAGACGGCGGCAAGGGGGACCGGCGCCAGGACCTCGAAATCGGGTTCGCCGCCGATCGTGCGTGCGAACGACTGTGCCAGTGCAATATGGCCCCGGACGAGGGCGCGGAGCCCGTCGACGCCGAAGGTGCGTATGACAAACCAGAGTTTCAGCGCCCGGAACCGGCGGCCGAGCTGGATCCCCCAGTCCCGGTAATTGCGGACCCGCTCCCCCTCCGGAGTCCTGAGGTACTCCGGGAGGATCTCAAACGTCCTGACAAGGAGGCCGGCATCCCTGACGAAGTACGCGGAACAATCGAAATTCGTGAACATCCACTTGTGGGGGTTGAACACGAACGAATCCGCACGTTCGATCCCCTCGATCATCCACCGGAGTTCAGGAAGGAGCATCGCGGTTCCGCCGTATGCCGCGTCGACATGCAGCCAGACGCCGTGCCTGGCGCAGATGTCTCCTATCCGCTTGAGGGGGTCGATCGCCGTCGAGCCCGTGGTCCCGATCGTGGCCACGGCACACAGGGGTTCGAATCCCCCCGCCGTGTCACGGGCGATCGCTTCCTCGAGGGCTTCCGGGATCAACGCGAAGTGTTCATCCACGGGGAGCTTGCGGAGCGCGGCGGACCCGAGCCCCGCGATTTTCACCGCGCGTTCGATCGATGAGTGCGTTTCCGTCGATATGTAGACGGCGTACCGGGGGCTCCGGGAGAGCCCTTCCGCGTTGACGCGAAACGCCGAGCGGCGCTCGCGCGCGGTGAGAATTGCGCAGAGTGTAGAGGTGGAGGCGGTGTCCTGTATGACGCCGGTAAACGACGGAGGGAGGCCCGTCATTTCTCCGAGCCACTGCATCATCCGCTCTTCAAGCTCGGTCGCCGCGGGCGACGTCGCCCAGCTCATGCACTGGGCCCCCATTGTCGCGGTGAGCATTTCGGCAAGTATGGACGGGGGGCTGTTGTTCGCCGGGAAATAGGCGAAGAACGACGGATGCTGCCAGTGCGTCATGCCGGGGACGATCGTGTTCCTGAAGTCCGCGAAGATCTCCGGAAACGGTTCCCCTGATGAAGGGGGATGGAGGGGGAGCTGGCCCAGGATGTCCCCGGGGGAGGCGCCGGACCGGACGGGATACTTCTCGACATCCTGCAGGTAATCCGCCATCCAGTCGACGAGTTCGTGGGCGTACGCCCGGAATTCCTTGTTCGTCATGCGCGGTTCACGCAGGATGCACGGTCAGTTATGCCGATTTCTTTTGTGTCCTGGAGTACTCCTTCAGCTTCGCGGCCACCTTTGCGTGGATCTTGGCGGCGGGGACGCCGGTCAGGATCGCGATCCCCTCGTCGATCGTCCGGATCGCGTGGACGCGGAAGAGGTTCTTCCGGACCGCTTCGATCACGTCGTGCCGGAGCATCAGGTCGGCGACGTTCTGGTGCGGAATGATCACGCCCTGCCTGCCGTTGAGCCCGCGGGCCTTGCAGCAGTCGAAGAACCCTTCGATCTTCAGGTTGACCCCCCCGATCGGCTGGATCTCTCCGTGCTGGTTCACCGATCCCGTGACGGCGAACGCCTGGTCGATCGGAACACCGGAGAGGCTGGAAAGGAGAGCATAGACCTCCGATGACGATGCGCTGTCGCCGTCCACGCCAGAATAGGACTGCTCGAAGGCGAGGCTCGCGCTCAGCTCGAGCGGGTGTTTCTGGGCGTATTTTCCCCTGAAGTATCCCCCCAGGATGAGGACTCCCTTGTTATGCGAGGGTCCGCTCATCGATGCTTCACGCTCGATGTTGATGATCCCCGACCGGCCCACTGCGGTCTTCGCGGTGATCCGCGCCGGCTTGCCGAACTCATGCTCGCCGGTCTGATACACGCTCAGCCCGTTCACCTGCCCCATCACCTTCCCGTCGGTGGCGATCATGATCGAGCCGTCGTCGATCATCTCCTGTATCTTTTCCTCCACGAGCCTCACCCTCTCGATCCGCTCGTCGATCGCCCTGCGGACATGGTCCCCCCCCACCCTGGCCGATTTTTCCCGGCCGGCCCAGTAGCTCGCCTCCCGGAGCACGTCGGCAAGTATGCTGAACCGGGTTGAGAGCTTGTTCTGCCGCCCCGCAAGCCGCACGCCGTATTCCACGACCTCGCACAGGGCGGACGTGTCGAAGGGGATAAGCTGTTCCCTGTCGCTCAGGGTCTTGATGAAGGAGAGGTAGCTGGCAATACTCTTCTCATCGTTCAGCATTTCGGTGTCGAAATCGGCCCTGATCTTGAAGATCTTCTTGAAATCCTCGTCGTATTCATACAGGAGCTGGTACATCGGCGAATCGCCGATCATGATCACCTTGACATCAAGATCGATCGCCTGGGGTTTGAGGGCGGAGCTCGAGCCCAGAAACCCGGATTCCGGCGGCTGGATTTCAATCTGGCGGTTGCGGAGGATTCTCTTGAGCGTATTCCACACCCCGGGTTCCGACAGCGCATCAAGAGCATTCAGGACGAGGTAGCCTCCGTCCGCCTTGAGCACCGAACCGGCCTTGATGAGCGTAAAATCGGACCGCCAGACACCGTTTCTGTCCACTTCCCTGTCGATCGTGCCGAACAGGTTCTTGTACCTGGGGTTCTTTTCCAGGACGACGGGGGCTCCCTGCACGCCGCTGTTATCGGCAATGACGTTCACTTCGAATTCAAAGAACGTATCCTCCTCCCGGGAAATCTGCATCCCGAGGACGGAGGCGGCCTGTTCCTCCTTCTGGTGAAACCGCGCGAGGTTATCGAGGATGCTCTTCCTCACCTCGCCCAGGTATGCCTCGAGACCTTCCGACTTGAATTTGGCACGGACCTCGTCGAGGAGCTCTTCGACGACCGGGACCATGATCTTGTGGTTGAGATCGTCGAGAGATTTCTTCGCGCGGCGCTCGATGTTGCGCATCTCCCTCATCACGATGTCCATCTGCCCTTCCAGCTCGGCCTGTTCGGCAGTCAGCCGTTTGAGCTCGTCCTGGGAGAGCTCCCCCGCGTCCACTTTTGCCTGGAGCTGATCCAGCCCGACTGGGCTCCCGTCGATGACGGGGGCGATCTCGGGCCGGTTTGCCGCCCCCCCCTGCACCTGGACCACCTCGAAGCCTTTGCCTTTCACCTTCTTCTCGAAATCCTTGAGGACGATGCGCTGCCGGTCCTGGAAGTGTTCAAGCATCCCCTTGCGCTGTTCGATGTACCGGCGGCTTTCAAACACCGCGGGAATGCTCTTCTGGAGGTCGTCGAGAAACGCGGCCATCTCGTGCTTGAACGCCATCCCCTGGCCCGCCGGAAACGACAGCAGGATCGGCGCATCCGGGTTCCGGAAATTGTGCACGTACACCTTGTCCGTCAGGGGGATCTTCCGTCCCTCGAATTCGTGGAGCATCCGGCGTATCGCGGTCATCCTTCCCGTTCCGGGGAGTCCGGTCACGAATATGTTGTAGCCGTAATGCTTCATCTCGAGACCCACCTGTATCGCCTGGAGGGCCCGGTCCTGTCCGATGATCCTGCGCGACGGCTCCACGTCGGCCAGGTCGCCGATATGCAGCATGGCGGGGGTGCAGCGCCAGCGAAGCCTGTCCGGGGAGATCTCGGTCGACGCGGCCTTCCGGCGTGACGCAGGTGTTCCTGGAGGTTTCTTCGGCATTGTCAGTATTCTTTTCTGTTTGCGTAGAGATTCAGCAGGACTCCCACCATCGTCATGGCAGACAGCAGTGCCGAACCTCCGTAACTGAGGAAGGGGAGCGGGACGCCGATCACCGGGAGAAGGCCGATCGACATGCCGATGTTGAGGAAAATGTGGGTCGCAAATATCGCCGTCAGCCCGATTGCCACGAACCCCCCGTACCGGTTCTTGACCGTCGAGCCGATCGAGACCCCGCGGATCAGGAGCCACATGAACAGAAGAAGCACGGTCGCGGCTCCCAGGAACCCGAATTCTTCCCCCGGGACACAGAAGATGAAGTCCGTCCACTGCTCGGGGATGAAGTTCAGCTGGGTCTGCGTCCCGTGCAGGAACCCTTTGCCGAAAAACCCTCCCGAGCCGATGGCGACCTTCGACTGGAGGATATTGTAGCCGGCCCCCAGCGGGTCCGCATTCGGATCGAGGAACGTCGCGATCCGTTTCTGCTGGTAGTGCTTGAGGCCTTCGTAGATGAACTGGACGGAGACGCCGATAAGCACGGTGAGGGAGAACACCGCCGCCGCGGCGATGCGGTCCTCCTTTGTCAGAAAGATGAGGATCCCGAACAGGAGAACGGCCGTCAGGAACGGCGTCGTCCCGAACAGCGCCGCCACGGCCGTGCCTACCGGTGCCACGATTGCCACGAGCGTAAAACGCGACGCACCGCCCCAGAACAGGACCGGGAAGAACATCCCGAGGAAGATCAGCGCCGTCCCGGTATCGGGCTGCATCATGATCAGGGTAAAAGGAAGGAGGACGATCCCCGCCGCAATTGCCAGGTGCCGCATTTTTCTGAGTGAGACGTCGCCCCGCGCGAGGTAGGTCGCAAGGGCGAGCACCGTGGTGATCTTGGAGAACTCGGACGGCTGCAGGCGCACCGAGCCGAAATTGAACCAGCTCATCGATCCTGATACAGTCTTTCCCAGGATCAGGACGGACACGAGGAGGAGGATGGAGAGAAAATATGCGGGGTACGAAGCCATCTGGAGCAGGCGGAAGGGGACAAGGGCCACCGCGATGAGAACCACGATGCCGACGCCCACCCAGACCACCTGCTTGTGAAAAATCTCCGCCGCGCGCGCGTCGTACGTCGCACTGTAGACCGAGACGATCCCTATCGTGACAAGCGCCAGCGCGATCAGCGCGGTCTTGTAGTCGACTCGCTCTTTAATATCCTGGTACATCATTGCTGGATGCCGGCGTGGAGGGGGGGAAGGGCCTGCGGGAAAGGGATCGACCGGTGCGGAGCCGGTGGTGCGTCGAACCTCGTGATCCTGCCGTTCAGGTACCGTTCGATGCAGAGCCCGGCCAGGGGCGCGGCCTGCGTCCCCCCGAACCCCGCATTTTCTATCAGCATTGCCACGGCGATCCGCGGGTGGTCAAACGGTGCAAACCCCACATACCAGGCGTGGTCGGGTCCGTGGGGGTTTTGCGCCGTCCCTGTCTTCCCCGCGCTCTGGATTCCGGGAATGCGGGCCATGCCGCCCGTTCCTCCGGGTTCTTCGACGACCCTGCGCATTCCTTCGCGGACAATGTTCCAGGTATTCTGGGAAACTTCGATGTGCCTGCTCTGGAACGTCAGCGTGTCGACCGCGCGCGGGGATTTCGTCACGATGGCGCGGGCGAAGTGCGGCTGGTGGTATTCGCCTTCGGTTGCAAGCGCGGCGGCATAACACGCCATCTGCAGGGGGGTCACGCCGAGCTCACCCTGGCCGATCCCAAGGCTGGGAAGGAACCCCCGGGTCCATCCGTTTTTCCCGTACCGCCTGTCCATATATGCCGTCGAAGGGAGAAGCCCGGGATTCTCCTCGTAGATGTCGATGCCGGTCAGGCGTCCGAAGCCGAACTCGCTGCCGTAATGCGTCCATGCATCAAGCCCGGTCTTCATCATGCACTGGTAAAAATACACATTGCACGAATGCTGTATCGCCGAGACCATGTCCATGCTCCCGTGCACGTGGAGGTCCTTGAACACCTTGTTCCCGAGCCGGAACGAGCCGGTGCAATTGACACGCCACGAGGGAGTGACGCTCCCCGTTTCGAGCGCGGCGATGGCAAGGAGCATTTTGAACGTCGATCCCGGGGGATAGCGGGTGAGCGTTGCGCGGTTGAACAGGGGGGACGCCTCGTCCTCGTTGAGCGATCGCCAGATGCCGGGCGGGGTCACCCCGCTGAAGGCGGAGAGGTCGTAGTCAGGCTTGCTCACCATCGCCAGGATCCCCCCGTCGTTCGGATCGATGGCCACGAACGCCCCCCTCCGCCCGGTCATCAGCGATTCGGCGAAGGCCTGGAGCCCGAAATCCATTGTGAGGATAAGATCGTTTCCCTCCACGGCAGGGACGTCGTTCCTGCCGTTGTCGAACCGGCCGATCACCTGGCCCCTGACGTTGACCATGCTGAATTCCGCGCCCTTCTGCCCGCGGAGGGTCGGCTCGTACCGTGCTTCGAGCCCCGCCGATCCGACGACGTCGCCCGGGGCGTACTCGTCGACCTGCACCTTCATCTGTGATTCTGAAATCTCCTTGGTATAGCCGAGCGTATGCGCCGCCAGCGCGTGCGTCGTGTACCACCTCTTGGATTCCACCTGGTAGTCGACGCCGGGGAGCTTGTCGCGGTTCTCCTCAAGCGCCGCGAGGGTCTTGAAATCGATATCCCGTTTGATCTTCACCGGCGCGAAGCGTGAATAGGCCTCGCCTTTCTTGAGCCTGTCACGGATGAACTCGGGATCGAGGGAGAGGAGCCCGGAGAGGTAGCCGATCGTCCGCTTGTCGAATTCGAACGGCATGATCGTCACGGTGAAGGCGGGGCGGTTGTCGACGACGAGCGTCCCGTTCCTGTCGAAGATATATCCGCGGACGGGTTCCTTCGGGATCGTGCGGATGCTGTTTTCTTCGGATTTTCTTCCGTACTCCTCGCTGTAGATCATCTGCAGCTGGAAGAGCCGGGCGAAAAAGAACAGGAACATCAGCGCAATGATCACATACATCGTGCGCCGCTTCCCGTAGATCGCTATATCGTCCTGCTGTGACATGGCCCCGTGGGACTTGTGAAAGCCGGGGAACCGGCGCGGAGGGGGTGCTCCCCGTCCTACCTGAGCGCTCGTCGCGCGAACACGAACGTGGGGATGAGACCGACCGCCGCGGTGTACAGCGCGGCGGGAATGCCGTACAGGAGGATGGCCTCCCACCAGTGCGAGCCGCTTCCCTGCAGAAAGATAAGGAAATAAATGAGATTATGCACCAGCGACACGAGGATGATGATCAGGATGAACCTGTAGCTGCCGAGCGTCTGAAGCGTTTTATTCTCGTTGAAAAAATACCCCGCGGTGAAACCGCCCGCGGTCTTCGCCAGCGCGGCCAGCCCCAGCATGCCGTCGTTGCCGCTGAGCAGGTCAAGGACAAGCCCCGTGGAGAACCCTGCGACGGTGCCGGAGATCTGTCCCCTGCGGAGCGACAGGTAGATGATCCAGATCAATGCCAGGTCGGGGGAGATCCCCGCCACGGAGAGGTAACGGGCGACCGTTGTCTGCAGGAGGATGAACAGGAGGGTCAGGGCGATATCGGCGACGGTCCTGCGCATGGGCATCACTCCCGGACCCGGCGTTCAAGCGCGACCCGTTCGCTGTCGGGCACCGAGGTGATGACAAACACCTCCTCGAGGCGCGAAAAATCGACGGCCGGCCTCACCTCGACCGACTGAAAGAGAGAGCCTTCCGCCCCCTTTGCGGACGCGACGACGCCGATCCTGATCCCCCGGGGAAAGAAGCTGCTGTACTCCGAAGTGATG
>DATJPH010000093.1:0-2297 GCA_035506475.1 Bacteroidota bacterium
CGTGCCATTTCTCGCCGTACTCGGACCCGCCCCGTATGTTTGCCGATGCGTAGACGAATCCCTGGTCAAGAAGGGGGATGAGAAGAGGATTGAACACCGGATCGATGCTGATATTGAATCCCCCGTAGCCGTACAGGAGGACGGGGTTCTTCCCGTTGCGCGTGATCCCGTTTCTGGAAACCAGAAACATCGGGATTCGCGTCCCGTCCTTGCTGGCGTAGAACACCTGTGTGGTCGTGTAGGCGTGCGGGTCAAATTTCACCTCAGAGGCGCGGAAGAGCGTCGATTGGCGCGACCGGAGGTTGTATTCAAAGATCGTCCGGGGGAACGTGAACGAGCTGAACGTATAGAACACCGTGCTGTCGGAGGGTTCCCCCCCGAACCCGGAGGCAGTCCCGTACGTCGGAAACGACACTTCGGCCTCCCGGTGCCCGGTCGCATCATACACGAACGCCCTGGCAGCGACGTCCTTGAGATAGACGGCGATGATTTTTCCCCCTGCCGTGCTCACGCCCTGGAGGGGCTCGGCCGCCTCAGGGAGTATGACCTTCCAGTCCCGTTCCTCCGGATGCGACGGATCGATGCTGACGAGCTTCCAGTTGGGGGCATGCCTGTTCGTCTGGACGAGGAGCCTCTCCCCCAGGTCGTCGATCACGTCGAACTCGTCGTCGAACGATGTCACCACGGGAACAAATGACGTGCCCTTCTTCCGCACGTCCCTGACATAGAGCGCATTTCCCCGGGTGCCCGCAGCAGGATCCGCAATTGAGAGGATCTCGAACCGTTCATCCTCCGTGGTCTCGACTTCGTTAAACCTCCGGGGGTGGGTCCTGTCGTCAAAGATCTTCCGGTCCTGGTCCTGGAACGTTCCGACCCTGTGGTACCAGACCGACTGAAAATCGTTCGACGACGTGAGCGCATTCGCCGAGTCGGTCGGAGCGTCGAACCTGCTGTAGAAGAACCCGTCCCCCTCCCAGGCGTACGACGCGAATTTCACCCAGCGGATGTGATCCGGCAACGGCTTCCGCGTTGCGACGTCCATGACATAGACGTCTCTCCAGTCCGACCCCCCCTGGGATATCCCGTAGGCCATGTAGCGCATGTCATTCGAGAACGTATAGCCCGCAAGCGCCGCGGTCCCGTCGCGTGAGAGCGTGTTGGGATCCAGCAGCACCGAGGGTTTCCCGTTCGGGCCATCCTGGATATACAGGACCGACTGGTTCTGCAGTCCGTCATTCTTCGCATAGACGTATTTCCCCAGCTTCTTGAAAGGGGAAGAGTACTTCGGATAGTTGTACGCCTCTTCAAGACGTGCCTTCAACTGCCCGCGGAAGGGTATCGCGGCAAGATAGGCGCCGGTGACCGCGTTTTCCTCCCGGACCCACTCCATCACCTCTCGCGACGTGTCGTTCTCGAGCCAGGAATACGGATCGGCGACACGCGTTCCGAAATAGACGTCCACTTCCGGCCCCTTGCGCGTCGAGGGATACCGGAGTGTCCCCACCTGTCCCGTCAGCGCCGGCGGGAGAATGGGGGTTGCAGCAAGGCACGCGGCCACAATCAGCAACGGTGATACTCCTTTCATGTCGACACCTCCGCGATCGATTGTTAGTGTACCAGGGAAGCCGTCATCGCGGGACAAACCCCGTGAAACTTACACGGTCGAATATCCCGGGGACAATCCAGAACGCCGCGACGGCGACGAAGCAGACCCAGAGTGCTCCCAGCAGGACCCCGCGTGCGCGCGGGACAGTCGTGCGCCGAAGGGCGAAGCCCGAGGCCACCCCCCCGGCAGCGAGCGCAGGGAACAGTATCCAGCGGATCCCGTATGTCGAGACAAGGAATGCCGAGAGAAGAAGAAACGGGGCGAGTATCGCGGTCCCGGCGCCCCAAGGGAAGCCTCCTGCGGGGCGGCCGAAGACGAGTCCCGCAGCAAAGAAGAGGACGCCGGCGACTGTGAACGCGACGGAGACCGGCGAAGCCAGGAGCCCGGCCGTGGAGGCCAGCAGGAGTATGATACCCGAGGCAAGGGGGAAGAGAGGCTCGACGCCGGAGTTCATTGCCTCCCTTTCAGAAGCCGGCCGACGATCTGGGATGTGCCGTAGGGGGTCCCGCGCCGCGAGACGCCCGAGAGCCCGGCAGCGGTCATCCAGCGGGAGACCTCCGTCTCGGTGTAGGTATCCCCCGCTCTTGTCCCGACAAGCATGTTCAATGCGAACATCGCGCCGTGGGCCGGACTCACCCGCTCGTCGTCCATGATGAAGTCCTGGACGACGACGCTCCCGCCGTCCCGGAGC
>DATJPH010000094.1:0-14446 GCA_035506475.1 Bacteroidota bacterium
CCCGGACGGCGTCGGCGACGGAGGCGGCGTTCCCGGGCGCGTACGCGAACATGCATCCTCCGCCCCCCGACCCGTTGATCTTCCCCCCGAAGGCGCCCGCACGCAGCGCCGATTCGAGCATCCTGTCGATCTTCGGTGTCGAGATTCCCAGGACATCCCTGAGGACCGCCTGGTGCTCAGTGAGGAGCGTGCCGATCCGCCGGTGATCCAGGGGGACCGCCTTCAGGAGCGCCCGCGCGCGCCGCGTGATGTCGCGGTTCCGTATCGTCCCTTCAAGGAGATTCCGCTCTCCGGCGCCGAGCCCGGGCACCGAGCGCGGGATGCTCCCTGCTTCGGCCTGGGCCAGCGAAAAGCCCGCGTCATGAGCGCTGAGAATCCTGACGGCGTCAAGGACCCTGTCTTTCACGCGGGAGAGGCCCCCTTTCGTGTCCTTCGGCTCTCCGGAGTCGCCAAGGACAAAATCTCCGAGCAGAACCTCCTGCCTCTGGACGGCGAACGCCGGGGCAAAGTCGATCGTCGTGATCCCCCCGTACGCCGCCGCGCAATGGTCCATCATCCCGCCGGGCTCGCCGAACTCGAGAACTTCCGCCCTGTGCGCGAACTTTGCGCTCTCCTCCTCGGAGAGCAGGCGCTCACTGTCGCTTGCGGCGGCAAGCACGTTCACCCAGGCGACCACAAGCGCGGACGAGCTTGACGTCCCGGCATTGATCGGGATCGTTCCCCGCACGCTGCAGTCGAGCCCGCGGGAGAACGTGAACCCTTCACTGCGGAGGACGTTGACGGCACTCCGGAAATAGTCCCGCTCCCTGACGTAGGGAAGAGGCCCGGCGAGCGAGAATTCCTCGCGCGAACCGGTATCCGGACAATCGATCCGGACGTCCATGTCGCTTCTCCGGGCTGCTTCGATACGTATGCGGAGAGAGATCGCACAGGGGACGACCGGAAGGCCCAGGTAATCCTGATGTTCGCCGAACAGGCACACGCGTCCCGGTGCGGAGAAGGCGATTGTGGGTGTTGTTATCTGCATGGAAAGATCAGAAAACCAGAAGGGGGGCTCGGAGGTGAACCGGACTCACGGCAATGCCCCGTCAGGAGGACACAGGATGCTGCGCGTGACAATGTATGACGGATCAGCGACAATTGCCAGCAGTCAGACCCGGACAATCTCGGATGGGAGCGATTTGAACGACTGGACGACCCGGACGGCGGGGAATCCCTCGCGCAGGAGCGCCCGCGAGGTCGCCCCCTCCGCAAGAGCGTTCGTGTTGCACTGCTGGCTGATATGCGCAAGGAGAACGGCATCGGGAGCCTGCCTGCTTGCGCGGACGACCTGGCAGACGAACCCGGCGCACTGGTCGTTGGAAAGATGCCCGATCTCCCTGATCCTCTTTTTCAGCCAGGAGGGGCGGTTCGAGCCCTCCAGCATGGCCAGGTCATGATTGGACTCGATCACGATCGCGCGGGCGTCCCTGAACCGCTCCACGAGCTCATCCCCCGTAAAACCCAGGTCCGTGGCGATCGCCGCGCGGAGCTCCTGCGGGCCGGAGCGGTCGGTGATGCCGAACCCGAAGCATCCCCCCGGAGAGTCGTGCGGCACGCTGAATGCATCGATGCCGAACGAGCCTGCCTCCCCCCCCGCGGCGCCCAGTTCCACAAGGAGACCGAGCTTCGCGGCACGGGCGACGGAAGGATACATGTGGCGGAGGACTTTCGAGAGCTCCCGGCGGACGATCACGGGGATCCTGTTCTGCACAAGGAGGTCAACGGAGGTGTCGTTGACATGGTCGCTGTGGGCATGGGTGATGAGGAGTCCCGCGATAGGCGGGATGTCCATGTCGAGCGACTCCAGGCACGAACGGATGTACGTCCGCCCGAATCCGCAGTCGACCATGAGCGCCGCCGTTGCGTTCCATACGAGCGTCGCGTTCCCCGCGCTCGAGCTCCCCAGGATACGGATATGCACGGCGCTCAGACGACCGGACGAGTCGTGGCGGACGAACCGAGCGTACGGCTGCTGCATCCTTCTCTCATCGAGCCTCCTCCTGAACGGTTGCGCAAGGATGAGTATACCGAAAATCGGGACGCGGTTCAAGTTGACAAAGTAGCGGACATTCCTGAGATTACCCTAACCACGACAAGAGAATCCAGACCGATGAGACTACTCCAGGCAGCACTCCTCGTCCTCCTCGTCTCCGCCCCCGGAGCCGCACAACCCTTCAAGCCCCGGCTCCCCGTTGCCGCCGCCGAATGGCTCCTGAAGCGGACGGTCAAGGAGAGGGCCTCGTCATTCCGGCTCGAGCTGATCCCCCGGGCGGGGGGGAAGGATGTGTTCGAGCTCTCGGCAAAGGGGGGGAATGTGACGATCCGGGGCTCCGGCGCGCTCGCGCTCAGCAGGGGATTCTACCACTACCTCCGGAGCGCCTGCAACTCGGAGGTCACATGGAGCGGTTCCCATATCGCGCTCCCGGAGGTCCTCCCCGACTACCCGCTGACGCGCGTGGTCTCGCCGTATCTCTACAGGCAGTTCTACAACGTCTGCACGTTCGGCTATACGACAGTCTGGTGGGACTGGAAACGGTGGGAGAGGGAGATCGACTGGATGGCGCTCCACGGCATTTCGATGCCCCTTGCCATGACGGGAGAGGAAGCGGTCTGGAGAAATGTCTGGCGCTCCATGGGGATCACCGACAGTGAGCTCGACGCGTACTTCACGGGACCGGCGTTTCTCCCCTGGCACAGGATGGGGAACGTCAACGGGCACGGCGGGCCGCTCCCGCAGGGGTGGATCGACGCACAGGCGTCGCTCCAGAAGAGAATACTCGCCCGCATGCGGGCGCTCGGCATGACCCCCGTCGTCCCGGCGTTTTCCGGATTCGTCCCCCCGGCGTTCAAGAGACTCCACCCGGATGCGCTCGTCTACGATATCGGCGCCTGGGGCGGTTTCCCGAAAGAAAACAGGACGCACATACTCTCACCGGCCTCCCCCCTGTTCCGCGAGATCGGGAAGGCGTTCATCACCGAATACCGGAAGATGTTCGGGACCGACCACTTCTACCTGGCCGACAGCTTCAACGAGCTGGAGGTCCCCGTCTCCGACACCGCCCGCTACAGGGAGCTCGCACAGTTCGGGGAGGCCGTCTATGCCTCCATCACGGCGGGAGATCCCGCCGGCACATGGGTCATGCAGGGTTGGCTGTTCTACAACGACAGGACATTCTGGGACAAACCCTCCGCGCGCGCGCTCATCTCGAGAGTGCCCGGCGACAGGATGATCATACTCGATCTCGCCAATGAGCTCTTTCACGGGTGGAAGGAACACGAAGGGTTCTACGGCAAGGAGTGGATATACAGCATCATACATAATTTCGGCGGGAACAACCCTCTCACAGGAAACCTCGCGTTCACGGCCTCCGATCCCGTGACCGCGCTCCGGAGCCCGGCCCGGGGGAACCTTGCCGGCATGGGGCTGGCGCCGGAGGGGATAGAAAACAACGACGTCCTGTACGAGCTTTCGACGGACATGATGTGGTCGGGGGTGCCCATCAGCCCCGACGTCTGGCTTGACGCGTACGCCCGCTCACGGTACGGCCTTCTGCCTGAATCGGTCCGGGAGGCATGGCACCTTCTTGCGGCATCGGCATATGCAAAGGGCTCGACAAACATACGCCACGGGTTCCAGATGCGTCCCCGGAAAACCGTACAGGGAAACGTGGACGTCTCCGACGAATTCCGCGAGGCGGCCCGCATGTTCCTCTCGGCTTCCGACACGCTCCGGGGGAACCCCCTCTACACGGCCGACGCGATCGAAATCGCCGCCCAGGTCCTCGGCGGAGCCGTCGACGCCCGGCTCCGGGACGCCATACGGGCGCACGATGCCGGGATGCCGGGGCTCAGGGACACGCTCTTCGGCGATGCGCTCCGGCTGATGAACGGGATCGACGCGCTTCTGGGATGCAGGGAGGACCGGACGCTCGAAAGCTGGATCGCCTCCGCGCGCGCATGGGGGACGACGCCCGGGGATTCCGCGCTCTACGAAGAGAACGCGAGGCTCCAGGTGACCGTCTGGGGAGGGCCCGAGCTCTTTGACTATGCATCGAAGATGTGGAGCGGACTCGTGCGCGACTTCTACGCCGCACGATGGAAGAAGTTCTTCGAGATCCTCCGCAGGACGCCCCCGGGAGAGCCTGTCCCTTCCGGTGAGATCGCCTCATGGGAAGAATCATGGACGAAAGAGCATTCGCTCTCCCCGCCTGTTCCCGTCGGGGACCCGCTCCGCGCCGCGCGTGACCTCCTGGCCTCGGCCGAACATTCGACGGTGCTCACACCGGAGCCCGCGATCGGCCCCGACCTCCAGGTGTTCTCGAAGGCGGAGTCCCTGCTCGTCGTTCTGCACACCGACGTCCCGGGAGGGGTGATCCGCTACACGCTCGACGGGAGCCTGCCGACGGCTTCTTCCCGGGCGTATGCGGGGCCGTTCAGGGTCGGTTCGGACGTCACCGTGAGCGCCCGGACGTTCGGGGCTTCGGCGTACCCGAGTTTCGTCGCCTCACGGTCGTACGCCGCGGTTGAAAAAGGGGTGAACGGGCTCTCCTTCAGGTACTACGAAGGGTCCTGGCGGGCGATCCCGGATTTTGACACCGTGGCGGTCGCCCGGCGGGGGATCGCGTACGGGTTTTCGCTCGCGGAAGCCGGATCACGGAGCGAGTTCTTCGCGCTCGAATACAGCGGGTACATCGATATCCCCGCCCCGGGGGAGTACACATTCACGCTCGGCTCGGACGACGGATCCCGCCTCCTGATCGACGGAACCGCTGTCGTCAACAACGACGGGCTCCATCCGTATGCGGAGGAGAGTGCGGCGGTGAAGCTCTCGGCGGGGAAGCACGCGCTGACGGTCCGGTACTTTCAGGCGGGAGGGGGGAAAAGGCTCGAACTGCGGTATAAAGGACCGGGGGTGCCGGAAGAGCCGATACCCCCGGGAAGACTCTTTATTACGAGGTGAGGAGGGGGCTACGCTGTTTTTTCGTCCATGGAGATCTCTTCCTTCTCCCCGTACATCGTCCCGAAGACATAATCCCAGATAGGTGAGCTGACGCCGTATCCCCTGCCGGGATCGAGGTAGTGATGGCGCACGTGGTGGTGCTTCAGCCAGAGCCCCACTTTCCCCTTCATGGGGGCGTGGTGCGTCGCATAGTGGATCTCGTCGTAGCAGATGTATCCGAATATGAACCCGGCGAACGTCGATGCCACGTGCCCCTCCGGGAGTATGACCCAGAAGAGGCCGAGAAAGAGTGTCGCAAGGGGAATGCTGACGACCGGCGGCATCACAAGCCGCTTTGAATCCTGCGGGTAGTCGTGGTGCACGCCGTGCATGAGGAAGTGGAGCCGCTTCCCCCAGGAAGTCGTGGGCTCGTAGTGGAAGACGAACCGGTGGAGGAGATATTCTGTCAGCGTCCAGACGAATAACCCCGCCACGAACTCCATGACGATCCCGGCCGTGGAAAGCGGACCCTGCGCCGGGGCGACCGCCAGGCAGTAGACGACAAGGGGGAAATAGACGATGATCGGCACGCTCCAGTGGACATGCGTGAAGAGCTCAAGAAAACTGCTCTGGAACAACCGTGCGGATTGGTCCTTGTTGGAAACGAATAACTTGGCCATGGCAAACCTCGATCCGATCGTGTGACTTGCGACGGTACCAATGTACGGAACGCGGGGCACTTCTTCAATACTGCGAACGCCGGCGGCGCGTTCATGGTTCCCGCGGGCGGGGCGCTACTGGTGCCAGAGGCGGGAATCTTCCGTGACAAACCAGCTCACCTTTTTTCCCCCGGGGAGCCGTATGGTCACCGAGGCGATGTAGCCGGCCCCGGTGAGCGAAATGGCGGGGGGAGTCTCAAACGGGTACGTCTCCTTCTGAAGGAGCGTAAGCTCTCCCCTGCTCGCGGCCCATCGGCCATGCGCCTTCCTGAATTCGATCTGCGCGCGGTAGACCGCCATCAGCGCCTCCTCGGCGGGCCTTGACGGGTCATGCCTGAATGCGGACTGCCTTGCTCCCGGCCCGCCGAACTGGAGGTACCCCCACATCTCGGGTTGATGCATGTCCACGACCCACTGGGGAGACCAGACCCAGTTATCCTCTTTCGTCCCGGGGACTCTCCTGGAGACCCCTCCCGTCGTGTCCACGCGCCACTCAACGCGGGAGAAGTTGATCCGCCACTGGTCCCCGGGCGAGGGAGGGACCGTGCGGTGGGCGTATTCGCCGAGAGCCTTCCAGGGCATCGCGATCTCGACAGTCCATCCCGTATCGACGTCGGCCGGATTGTTGAGCGTCCCGTGCACGCGCACGGCGGTCTTCAGACCTGCGATGTCCCAGCCGTCCCTCGGCTTCCCCCCGTCCCTGTACGGGCGATCAAGGAAGAGGTCCCATACCGTGTTCAGGGCGTTCATCTCCATCTCGTAGTATTCGTGGTTGTCGCCGTTCGGGTCGATGAACACTTCAAAATCATCGTCGTTGAATATCACCGTGTCCCGCTTCGTCAGCGTCCCCCACACGTTCGGCTCGCGCAGCTCCGCGCCGATGTACAGGTACGTCGAATCCCACAGCATCCGGACGCGCGTCCGGAACCGCGGAAGCGGCCGCAGGTCCCCCTCGATATCCACAAAATTCCCGGTCCAGGGGGCGTCATGCCACTCCCGTTCGTCGATGACCCCGTCGATCACCACGGGGCGGGGCGTGAAGGGACAGACGTACCCCTTCGGATGGGGAACGGGGGGAGCCGTGTGCAGCCGGGGAGAGGCAGGACCAAGGAGGAGAAGGATCGTTACGAGGTGCAGTCCCTTCACGGTATTGTCGGGCCTGTGCAGGTGGTTACCGTGGACCGACTTTGATCGAGCGGATCATCTCTTCGAGCAGGAGCAGGTGCGGCGTGAAGCGCCTGGCCGGAAGCCTGTTCAGATTCTCCGTCGTCCGCTTGATGTACGCGTCATAGCCGGCATGGAACGCCGCGCTCCCTGCCTCCCCGGGGGGAGGGGTGAGCCCCTGCGCGGCGACAGGAAATACCGCGGAGACGTACCAGGCGTTGTCGTCCGTCAGTCCCTGGAACGTATAGACAAGGGAGGCGTTGCTGACCGGGCTTTCTTCCTGTTCGTACTGCGTGAGAAACAGGACGCCGCGCCCGTTCCTGAACCGGACGAGCCGCTTCTTCACGATGAACAGCTGATGCTCGTCTGCCCACGGAAGGAACGGGATCGCCTCGGAGACCGATCCGGCCCGGCGGGAAAGGAGCTTGCTCAGGTCGTTGACCGCGCCCCGCATCGTCGGATACTCTTCGTCGAATCTCGGGTCCCCCGGATCCCGCGTCGGGAAGACCGCGATCTGCGGAAGCGCGTAGATGGATTCGGTGTCCCGCTTGAGCTTCGCCGCGTAGGAATCCCGGAGCGTGATCAGGACATGGGCGGGGGCGACCCCGTCAGGCTTGTCGGTTTTCTCCTCGAGCGGGACGGCGGGGATGGTCTCCGCCACGAAGTCTTTCGCGAGCCCGGCGTCGAACGCCAGCGAGACGTTCTGGTAGGTGACGCTCCGCGTGCGCCCTTTGGGCTGCGCGTACGCGCCGGAGAGGACCAGCGGGAAGAAGATCAGGAGAACGGAGAGCCGGAATGCGGCTCCGGGAGACCGGAGCGTGTTTCGTCGGGGAGAAGCCATAGTATATGTATGGTAGCGCGCGCGGGGCTCAGAGTCAACTCCCCGGCGGAGGGAGTGTCCCTGCGACGCCCCTTACCGCAGAAACAGGAGCGCGACGCCGGCCACGGCAAGGAACGCCCCGCCGACCGCTTTCGGCGTCAGGTGCTCGCGGTACATGATCCGGACCAGCGGGAGCATCAGTATCGGGACCGTCGCCATGATCGTCGCCGCGACGCCGACGTCGGTATGGGCGATCGCGATGAGGCTGAAGGAGATCCCCAGGAAGGGTCCCAGGAGCGCCCCGAGCGCCGTCAGGCCGAACGACCCGGGGTCTTTCCTGAAGATACCGAACGCGCCGGTCGACTTCGATTCCGCGACCCCGAGGGGAATCATGACCACAAGGGAGGCAAGTATGCGCACCAGCGTCGCCATGAAACCGTTGATCTCCCCTTCGTTGAACGCCATTTTGGCGAATATGAGCCCGCTCCCCTGTCCGACCGAGGCGAGCACGCCCCACCATATCCCCCGCCATGCAGGCCGGGGATGATCGCCGGCCGGTTTCCCCGTGACCACGACGGCCACGCCGGCGAGCGTGATGAGGATGCCGCAGAGTCCCCTCGCGGAGAGCCTCTCGCCAAGGACGACCCAGGCAAGGCACGCCGCGAAGGCCGGAGAGGTGGACATGATGAGCATCGTCACGCGCGGCCCCAGCTCGCCGAACGCCTTGAAGAGGAATGAGTCGCCGAAGGCCAGGCCGATCACGCCGCTCGCGGCCAGGAGTCCGACCTGGGCGCCAGAGAGCCGGAGGCCGGGACCGAGCACCGGGAGGAGGAGCGCGAGATAGAGGGCCGCCAGGACGAGCCTCGCCACGTTCACCGGGATCGCCCCGGCCCGGGCGGTCGCCGAGGCGAAGACAACCGCGCTGAATGACCAGAAATCGGCGGTCAGGAGCGCGCTCAATTCACCTGTGTATGGCATCGGTCAGCGTCCGGGGCGGGGAGGAAGGGAACAATGTACGCATAACTCCCCCCAGTGTAAACCCGAGGTGAATTCCACGGCGCGATTTCTTATATTGTATGTGGTACGACATTCCATTCATGAAACATCGGCCGCACCACAGGTGACACCGAAAGAACGCTGGCTCGCCATATTCGCGGGGGAGAAACCCGACAGGATCCCCACGGATTACTGGGCGACGGACGAGGTCACCGCCCGGCTCTGCCGCGAGCTCGGTTGCCGGAACGTCGAAGAGCTCTACACAAGGCTCCGCATCGACGGGCTTGTGACGGTCGATCCCCCCCGCACGGACGAACACAGGGCGGGGGACAGCGCGGTCGACCTCTGGGGACTCCGCCGGAGGCTCATCGACTACGGCGCCGGCGCGTACGACGAGTTTGACAACCATCCCCTGGCCGCCATGACGACGATCGAGGAGCTCGACGCGTACCCGTGGCCGAGCGCCGACGACCACGACTACGGGGCGTTCCGCGACATGCTTCGGGCGGCACCCGCGCACCGGATGATCCGCTCGGGGAATTTCGAACCGTTCCTCCTCTACTGCGCTCTCCGGGGGCTGGAACAGGCGATGATGGACCTCGTGGCCGAGCCGGAATTCGCCCTGGCGGCGCTCGACCACATGTTCCGCTATTACTACGCGCTTGCGGAACGGACGTTCGAGGCCGGGAAGGGGCGCATCGGCGTCACCTACATCGCCGAAGACCTGGGGGGACAGACCTCGCTCCTGATGAGCCTCCCGCAGATCAGGAAGTTCTTCCTCCCCCACCAGAAGACGATGGCAGACCTGGCGAAGAGCTACGGGATACACGTGTTCTACCACACGGACGGCGCGGTCAGGACGGTGATCCCCGACCTGCTCGACGTCACCGGCATCGAGCTCCTGAACCCGATACAGTGGCGCTGCCCGGGGATGGAGCGGGAAGGCCTCGTCCGGGACTTCGGCGACAGGCTCATATTCCACGGCGCGATGGACAACCAGCAGACGCTCCCGTTCGGGTCGCCGGAGGACGTCAGGAGGGAAGTGCTGGAGAATATCGAGATCTTCAAGGCTGCGCGCTGGGTCTGCGCTCCCTGTCACAACCTGCAGCCCGTCACACCAACGGCAAACATTGTCGCGATGTACGAAACCATCAATGCACACGGTGCGCTGTAACCACTACGGAGGACGAACGCTATGCCAACGATCCAGACGCTGTATGACGCCATACTCAACGGCAACGCCAAGGCGGCGAAGGAAATCACGCAGACAAGCCTCGCCTCCGGCGCAAACCCCCAGTCGCTCGTCGACGATACGATGATCCCCGCCATGAACGAAGTCGGCCGCCGCTACGAGGCGAACGAGTACTTCGTGCCGGAGCTCCTGATCGCCGCGCGGGCGATGAAGGCGTCGCTGGAGCTCATCAGGCCGCTCCTGGCGGCCCGCGGCGCGGAACCCGTCGGGCGCGTCGTCATCGGGACCGTGCAGGGGGACCTTCACGATATCGGGAAGAACCTGGTCGGCGCCATGCTCGAAGGAGCCGGGTTCGAGGTCATCGACCTCGGCGTGGACGTCTCCCCCGAGAAGTTCATCAACGCGGCGAAGGAGAAACACGCCACGCTCGTCGCCCTCTCGGCCCTCCTGACCACGACGATGCATTCGATGAAGGCGGTGATGGACAAGCTGAAGGAATCGGGGATGCGCGCGGACGTCAAGGTGATGATCGGCGGCGCGCCGGTCACGCAGAAATACGCCGACGAAATCGGCGCGGACGGCTATTCGAGCAACGCGAACGCCGCGGTCGCGCTCGCCCGCAAGCTCCTGGCGGCCTGAAGGCGCCCGGATGACGCACCCGCTGTTTTCTTCGCTTCTTGCACGTGGCCCCGTCATCACGGACGGGGCATGGGGGACCGAGCTTCAGAAGCTCGGTCTCGCTCCGGGGGAGCACCCCGACCTCTGGAACCTGTCGCATCCGGACCTCGTGGAGCAGGTCGCCTCCCGGTACGTCCGCTCAGGCAGCGCGGTCATCCTGACGAACACGTTCCGCTCGAACAGGATCGCCCTGGGCGCGGGGACGGATGCCGCGGCGCTCAACGCCGCGGGGGTCCGCATCTCGCGGAAGGCCGCCGCAGGCCGGGCGCGCGTGTTCGCCTCGGTCGGGCCGAGCGGGAAGATGCTGATGTCGGAGGAGGTCACCGCAGAAGAGCTCTCCGAAGCGTTCGCCGAGCAGTGCCACGCGATCGCGGCGGCGGGCGCGGACGCGATACTGATCGAGACGATGACCGATCTTGAAGAGGCGCGGATCGCCGTGCGCGCCGCGCGGACGACCGGGCTCCCCGTGATCGCAAGCATGGTGTTCGACTCGGGGAAGGAGAAAGACCGGACGATGATGGGGGCGACCCCCGAACAGGTTGCCGCGGCGCTCGAGGCGGCCGGCGTGGATGCGATCGGCGCAAACTGCGGACTCGGCATCGAGGGGTACATCCCCGTCTGCAGCAGGCTCAGGAAAGCGACATCCCTCCCGCTCTGGATCAAGCCGAACGCGGGGATGCCGGAGATGACGGAGGGGAGGATCACCTACAGAACGACCCCCGAGCAGTTCGGCGCCCGCGCGCTCGACCTGCGACGTGCGGGGGCGGACTTCATCGGCGGGTGCTGCGGAACGACCCCCGAGTTCATCCGCGCCGTCGTCGCAACCCTCATCCCCTCCCCTTAGACGAGAAGGGGAGCCTCCCGGGCGATGCGACTCAAACTCATCAGCTGCGAAGTGTTCACGCGCGAGCTCTGTGCGACGGCAGCCCGCTCTCCCCACCAGGTCGATATCGCGTTTCTCCCGAAGGGACTCCACGATATCGGATGCGCGGGCATGCTCGCCCGGCTCCAGGCCGCCGTCGACGCCGTGGACCCCGCGCAGTACGACGCCGTCCTCCTGGGCTACGGGCTCTGCAACAACGGGATCGCCGGGCTCGCCGCGCGCACGCTCCCCATCGTCATCCCCCGCGCGCACGACTGCATGACCCTCTTTTTCGGCAGCAGGGAGCGCTACGAGGATCATTTCCGGAAGAACCCCGGGACATATTTCCTCACGACCGGCTGGATCGAACGGGGAGAGGCCACAGGCGACCTCCGCCAGCTCTCGATACAGCACGCCAACGGCATGGACATGACTTACAATGAGCTTGTCGCAAAATACGGGGAAGACAACGCCCGGTATCTCTACGACCAGCTCTGCGATCAGACAAAGCATTACACAAAGCTGACGTTTATCGAAATGGGGCTCGAGCCCGACGGGTCGTTCCTCGAGACCGCGCGGAAGCGCGCGGAGGAGAAGGGGCTCGCCTTCAGCACCGAAGTAGGGAACCTCCGGCTGATCCACGCGCTTGTCAACGGTCCCTGGGATGAGAAGGAATTTCTCACCGTGGAGCCCGGGTTCAGGATCGCCACCGACTTCTCCGACGGGCTGATCATTGCGGAGAAGGCCCCCTCATGAGCGGGAGCGTCCGCATCACGCTCCGACCGATGGGCGCCGCGTTCGACGTTCCCCGCGGTTCTCCCCTGCAGGAGGTCCTGTTTCCGTACGGCGTGGAATTCCCCTGCGGCGGACGCGCCCGGTGCAAGGGATGCCGGGTCAGGGTCCTCGAAGGGAGCATCCCCGTCACCGCCGAACAGGCGCGTATACTCTCCCGGAGCGAACTCGACGCCGGATGGCGGCTCGCGTGCCACTGCCTGGCGGAGGACGACCTCACGCTCGAGCTCGCCCAGTGGGAAGCCGCGATACTCTCCGACGAAGCCCCCTTCTCGTTCACACCCCGCAGCGGCCTGGGGGTCGCCATCGACGTCGGCACGACGACGCTTGTGGCCCAGCTGCTGGACCTCCGGACCGCGGACGTCCTTGCGGTCACCACGGCGCTCAACGCCCAGGCGAAGCACGGCGCGGACGTCATGAGCCGCGTGGGATACGCCGTCAACGAGAAGAAACAGGAGGTGCTCACAAGGGCGATACGGACACAGACCGGCGCGATGATCGAGGACCTGCTCCGCCGGGGGAAGGCGGGCGCGGACGCCCTCACCGACGTCGTCCTCGTCGGGAACACGGTGATGCACCACCTCTTCTGCGGGATCGACTGCACGCCCCTGTCGCACTACCCGTTCGAGCCCGAGCAGGACGGGATGATCGCCTTCAGCCCCGGCGATCTCGGCTGGAAGAGCGGGGGAAGGATCCGGTTCCTCCCGTGCCTTGGAGGGTTTGTCGGGAGCGACATACTTGCCGGCGTGCTGGCGGTCAACCTGCACAGGAGCGACACGCCGCTCTGCCTTATCGACCTCGGAACGAACGGCGAAATCGTCATAGGATCGAAGAGGGGGCTCCTCTGCTGTTCGACGGCCGCAGGACCCGCGTTCGAGGGGGCGAGGATATCGATGGGGATGCGGGCGGCCACGGGGGCAATCGCCGAGGTCGCCCCGGGTGAAGGGGGAGGATTCGCGTGCAAAACGCTCGGCGACGTCAGGCCCCGGGGAATCTGCGGGAGCGGGCTCGTGGACGCGGCCGCGGTGCTCCTTGACGCCGGCAGGATCACGAGCGGGGGCCGGTTCACGAACCGGGAGGAGTCGATCATGCTCGCAGAGCCGGTCGCACTGACGCAGACGGACGTGCGCGAGCTCCAGCTTGCCAAGGGGGCGATCGCCGCCGGGGTGCGGATACTCCTGGCGAAATCGGGGCTTACCGGGGATGATATCGCGCGCGTGTACCTTGCAGGGGCGTTCGGCAACTACGTCAACACCGCGAGCGCCAGGACGATCGGGCTCGTCAATTTTCCCTCAGAGAAGGTCGTCCCTTCGGGGAACACCGCCCTCAGGGGGGCCAAACGGGCTCTCTTCGACGAGCCCGGGGCTTACGACGCGCTGGCCGGGAGCGTCCGGCACATCGCGCTCGACTCCGACGGCGATTTCCAGGATGTCTACGTCGAAGAAATGGGATTCCCTTCAGGCAGCAGACAATGACAACATTGACCGAACTCGTAAGACATTCACGAACACCGCTTGCCATGCCGGTTGCCACGTTTCCAGGGGCGGCGCTCACGAAATTGTCGGTCCGGGAGATCGTCGCCGACGCGCGGAAGCAGTCCGACACACAGATGGCGTTCCACCGGAGGTTCGGCACCCGGATCCTCATGTCGTGCATGGACCTCTCCGTCGAAGCGGAAGCCTTCGGCTCCGCCGTCGCGTTCTCGGACACCGAGGTCCCGACGGTCACCGGGCGCCTTGTGACCGACGAATCCGCGGCGAAGCAGATCCGCATCCCCCAGATCGGGGCAGGCAGGACGCGGGTGTATATCGACGCCGTTGCGAATCTCGTGAAGGCGGGAGGCGGCGTCCCCGTGCTGGCGGGGATGATCGGCCCCTTCTCACTCGCGGGGAGGCTCTTCGGGGTGAGCGAGTCCCTGCTTGCAACCGCCGCGGAGCCGGAGGCGATCGAGGCGCTCATAGAAAAGACGACGGCGTTTCTCACCGCGTACGCCGCGGCGTTCAAGGCCGCGGGCGCATCGGGGATCATCATCGCGGAGCCGAGCGCCGGTCTCCTCTCGCCCCGCGGGCTTGCGGCCTATTCTTCGCCTTTCGTCAAACGAATCATCGAGAGCGTCGAAGGGGTCGGGTTCGAGGTGATACTTCACAACTGCGCGGCAAAGCAGGTACACCTGGGGGCGGTCGGGGAATCGGGGGCGCACATATTCCATTTCGGCGCGCCGATGGAGATACCCGCGGCGCTC
>DATJPH010000095.1:0-13461 GCA_035506475.1 Bacteroidota bacterium
AAAGAGACCGCGCTCCTTGCGCTCAAGGCGCTGAAGTCGATCCACGAACAGTACGCCAGGGATATTCCGAACTTCGGCAACTTCCGTTCCATGTTCGTCGGGCTCGTTGCGCCCGACGGCGCGCTCGAATACTACGACGGCACGCTCCGGGTGATGGACGGGAGCGGGAACATCATCGCGGACAAGATCGACATACACGATTACGCGGACTACTTCGGGGAGGCGGCCGAGAGCTGGTCCTACCTGAAGTTCCCCTACTACAAGCCGCTCGGCTACCAGAAGGGGATGTACCGGGTCGGCCCGCTCGCGCGGCTCAATATCTGCGACTACATCGACACGCCGCTGGCCGAGGCGGAACGGAAAGTGTTCAAGGCGACGGCCGGGGACGCGGGCGCGGTCAACAACTCGTTCTACTTCCACTACGCGCGGCTCATCGAAATCCTCTTCGCGATCGAAAAAGCCGAGATGCTCCTGCACGACCCGGCGCTCCTGGGGACCGACATCCGCGCCAGGGCGATGATCAACAGGCGGCTCGGGATCGGCGCAAGCGAGGCGCCCCGCGGGACGCTCTTCCACAGGTACGAGGTCGACGAAAACGGCGTCCTCACGAACGTGAACCTGATCATCGCCACCGCGCAGAACAACCTGGCGATGAACCGCACGGTGCAGCAGCTTGCGATACAGTACATCGACGGGAACGCGATCACCGAGGGGATACTTAACCGGATCGAGGCCGGCATACGGTGCTTCGACCCGTGCCTTTCCTGCTCGACGCACGCGGCGGGCCAGATGCCCCTGCACGTACAGCTCGTCGATTGCGAAGGAACGGTCATCAGCGAGAAGAAACGGTGATGGAAACGCTTGTGGTCGGATACGGGAACACGCTCCGCCGAGATGACGGGGCGGGGATTGCGGCCGCAAGGGCGATCGCACGGGCGTTTCCCGGGGTGCACGTGCTCACAGCGCACGGGCTCAACCCGGAGATTGCCGAGGATATCGCCCGGTGCGACCTCGCGGTATTCATCGACGCGAGCGTTGCGAATGCGAAAGTCTGCGTCACGAAGCTGTCCCCTTCCGGCATGCCGGACGAGGGACACGCGCTCTCCCCTTCCGGTGTCCTGGCGCTCGCCTCGGGAGCGTACGGGCGCGTCCCCGGAGAGGCGCTCCTTGTGGAGATTCCGGCGTTTGAATGCGGGTTCGGCGAGACCATGAGCGGGGGGACACTCCGGATGATCGACTGCTGCGTCCAGCTCGTCTCTGAACTCCTCCGGGGGGAGACCACCCCGGAGATCCTCATGTGCCTCGCGCCATCCCCCGCCGCCGATTGAGTCGTTGGGAAGGGATTAGTCCCGTATTATACTTACTTTGAAGGCGTGCATACCCGCGTCCATATCGCCGTCCGCGGCGCGGTACAGGGGGTCGGATTCCGCCCCTTCGTCTACCGCCTCGCGACCGGGCTCCGGCTCGGCGGATGGGTTCTGAACTCCCCTGCAGGCGTGTTCATCGAGGCAGAGGGGGAGAAGGATGCCCTCGACCAGTTCATTATCAGGGTGGGAAGCGACCGGCCCCGTCTCGCTTCGATCCAGAGCATGGAGTGCACGTTCCTCGACCCCGCCGGGACGAAGATATTCGAGATACTCAAGAGCGTCCCCGCGGGAGAAACCGGCGCGCTTGTTCTTCCCGATATCGCCCCCTGCCCGGAGTGCCTGGCCGACATCAATGATCCCTCGAACCGGCGCTACCGTTACCCCTTCACAAACTGCACGCACTGCGGGCCCCGGTTCACGATCATCGAGTCACTCCCCTACGACCGTCCCAACACATCGATGAAAGCGTTCCCCATGTGCGGGGAGTGCAGGCGGGAGTATGAGGACCCGGCAGACCGGAGGTTCCACGCGCAGCCGATCGCCTGCCCTGCGTGCGGACCGCAGCTCGCACTCCTGGACGAACGTGGACAGCGTTCTGCCGCCGGGAACGACGCGCTTCTGCGCGCTGCGGAGCTGATCCGCCGGGGGCTCATTGTCGCCGTCAAAGGCGTCGGCGGCTTTCAGCTGATGGCCGATGCGGGGAACGGCGAGGCGGTCGCGCGGCTGCGATCAAGGAAGAGGAGACCGTCAAAGCCGTTCGCGCTCATGGCACCGGATACGCGCGCCGTCCGGCGCATGTGCGAAGTGTCTCCGCTCGAAGAACGCGCCCTGACCTCCCCCGAAGGGCCGATCGTGCTCCTGAGAACACTCCCCGGTTCTGCAACGGGAGGCGCGGCGGCCCCCGCGGCCGGCGTCGCCCCCGGAAACCCGTATCTCGGCATCATGCTCCCCTCCAGCCCCCTCCACCATCTCCTCCTTGCGGAGCTCGGGACGGCCGTCGTCGCAACGTCGGGGAACCTCACAGACGAACCGATCTGTACGGACGAAGATGAAGCCGTAAGGAGACTCGACGGGATCGCGGACGCCTATCTGGTGCACAACCGTCCGATCGTCCGCCATGCCGACGATTCCATCGTCAGCGTGATGGCGGGACGGGAGCTTGTCATGCGCCGGGCGAGGGGATTTGCCCCGCTTCCTCTCACACCGGGATTCCCCGCCGGGAGGATGCTCGCCGTTGGCGCACACCTGAAGAACACGGTGGCCGTCGCGCGCGACGAAAACGTATTCATCAGCCAGCATATCGGCGACCTGGAAACGGCGCAGTCACTCGAGGCTTTTCACAGGAGCGTGACCGACCTTCAGGCTATGTTTGACGTCGCTCCCGACCGCGTTGTCTCTGACATGCACCCCGACTACCTTTCCACCAGTTTCGCGCGTTCCACCGGGCTTCCGCACATCGCGGTCCAGCACCACCACGCGCACATTGCCTCCTGCATGGCCGAAAACTCCCTCCGCGGCCCGGTCCTCGGCATCGCGTGGGACGGCACGGGGTACGGTACCGACGGGACGATCTGGGGAGGGGAATTCCTCGTGACCGACGGTGCCTCGTTCGAGCGGGCGGCGTCGTTCAGAACTTTCCGGCTCCCCGGGGGGGACCAGGCCATCAGGGAGCCCCGGCGGCAGGCGCTCGGCCTTCTTTTCGAAATCTTCGGCGAAGGTCTCTTCGCGCGCGCGGAGATCGCGACCGTCCGTGCGTTCAGCCGGACGGAGATCGCTAACCTCCGCACGATGCTCGGGCGCGGCCTCAACGCCCCCTGGACATCCAGTGCCGGGAGGCTCTTCGATGCCGTCGCCTCCATCACTGGTCTACGGCAGGTGTCGTCATACGAGGGGGAAGCGGCCATGGCGCTGGAGTTCGCGATCGACGGGGAAACCGGCGACGGGTACCCGTTCGATGTACGCGATTCCGGGAGAGACGCACCGCGATGGATCATCGACTGGTCAGGTGCAATTACAGGAGTGCTGGAAGACCTGGCGTCGGGAACGGGTACGGGCCGTATCGCGGCGAGATTCCATAACGGGCTCGTCGAGGCGGCGATCGAGGCGGCCGGGAAAATCGGCCGGGACCGGGTCGTGCTGAGCGGCGGTTGTTTCCAGAACCGGTACCTCGCGGAACGGATGATCCGCCGGCTCCGGGAGAGCGGGTTCCGCCCCTACTGGCACCAGAGAGTCCCTCCCAACGACGGCGGGATCTCGCTCGGCCAGATCGCCGTGGCAGCAGAATTGAGAACGTAAAGAAGGAGAGAGCTATGTGCCTGGCAATCCCCGGTAAGGTACTCGCAATCGATAAAACGGTTTCCCCGGTGATGGGGACCGTGAGCTTCGCCGGCGTCCAGAAGACTATCTGCCTCGAATGGCTCCCGGAAGTCCGCGTCGGCGAGTACGTGATCGTCCACGTCGGGTTCGCGCTCAGCACGGTGGACGAACAGGAGGCCATCGAGACGCTCAGGATGCTGAAAGAGATGGGAGAGCTGGGGGAGGGGGAGGGCGATGAAATACGTTGACGAATACCGGGACAGGGAAGGGGCGAAGAAATTCGCCAGGATGATCGGGACCATTACCACCCGTCCCTGGACGATTATGGAGATCTGCGGCGGCCAGACGCACACCATCGTCAAGTACGGCGTCGAGTCCCTGCTCCCTCCCGGACTGACGCTCGTCCACGGGCCGGGATGCCCGGTGTGCGTCACGCCGCTCGCGATGATCGACAGGGCGATCGCGATCGCCTCGCGACGCGGCGTGATCTTCACATCGTTCGGGGATATGCTCCGCGTCCCCGGGTCATCCCGTGACCTCCTGGCGGTCAAGGCAGAGGGGGGGGACGTGCGGATGGTGTATTCACCCCTCGACGCGCTGAAGATCGCCCGCGACAACCCCGACCGCTCCGTGGTCTTTTTCGGTGTCGGGTTTGAGACGACGGCCCCGGCGAATGCGATGGCGGTTTTCCAGGCGCACAAGGAAGGGCTGAAGAACTTCTCGCTCCTCTGCTCGCACGTCCTTGTCCCCCCGGCCATCAACGCCATACTCTCCTCCCCTATAAACCGGGTGCAGGGATTTCTCGCGGCGGGACACGTCTGCACGGTGATGGGATTCGAGGAATACTTCCCGCTTGCAGACCGGTTCCGGGTGCCGATTGTCGTCACCGGATTTGAGCCTCTCGACGTCCTGCAGGGGATCTACATGACCGTCAGGCAGCTCGAGGAAGGGCGTCACGAGGTAGAAAATCAGTACACGAGGTGCGTGCGCCGCGAGGGGAACGTTCCGGCACAGGAGCTGCTCAGGCGGGTATTCCGGGTCTCCGACCGCGCCTGGCGCGGGATCGGCGACATCCCCTCAAGCGGCTACGCACTGTGCGACGAGTACGAGGCGCACGACGCAGAGAAGATCTTCGACGTGGGGGCGATCAGTGCGCAGGAGTCTCCCCTGTGCATCGCCGGAGAGATACTCCAGGGACTTAAAAAGCCGCATGAGTGTGCTGCGTTCGGCGGGAGATGTACGCCCGAACACCCGCTCGGCGCGCCGATGGTTTCGTCGGAAGGGGCGTGCGCGGCGTACTATCATTTCGGGAGCATGCATGGATAACGTTCAGAAGGGTGACATCGCCTCCGGGCCCGCGTGCCCGATCCCGATGACCGAGTACAGCACCGTGACACTCGCCCACGGCGGGGGCGGAAAACTGACACAGCAGTTGATACAGAGGATGTTCGTCCCGCAGTTCGACAACGAGATGCTCGGCAGGCTCCACGACGGAGCGGTATTCACGGCCGGGGGGGCCAGGCTCGCGTTTTCCACGGATTCGTACGTCATCAAGCCCATATTCTTCCCGGGGGGCAATATCGGCGAGCTCGCGGTCAACGGGACTGTCAACGACCTCGCCATGTGCGGCGCAAAGCCCCTCTACCTCTCCTCCGCGTTTATTATCGAGGAAGGCTTTCCGATGGACGACCTCTGGAAGATCGTCCTGGGGATGCAGGCGGCGGCAAAGAACGCAGGGGTCGGGCTCGTCACGGGGGACACGAAGGTCGTCGACAGGGGGAAGGGAGACGGCATATTCATCACGACGTCGGGCATCGGGATCGTGGAGCCAGGGGCGGCAATCGATCCCCGGAACGCCCGGGCCGGCGACATGATCATCGTCAACGGCCCTATCGCCGTCCACGGCATCGCCATTATGTCCGTGCGCGAGGGACTCTCGTTTGACACCGAAATCCGGAGCGACACCGCGCCGCTGAACAGTCTGGTGGAGGTGATATTGAAGGCCGGCGCGGACGTTCACGTCCTGAGGGATCCCACGCGCGGCGGTGTGGCAAGCGTCGTAAACGAGATCGCGCAGTCTTCACGCAAGGGGATACTCCTCGACGAGGCGGCTCTCCCCTTAAGCGAAGAGGTCAGGGGGGCATGCGAGATACTCGGGTTCGATCCGCTCTACGTCGCCAACGAGGGGAAAGTGATGGCGTTCGTCGCGCCCGGCGCTGCGGAGAAGGTTCTCCGGGCAATGCGCGCTCACCCATTGGGGAAAGACTCGGTCATCATCGGGGAGGTCGTGGAAGAACACCCCGGCGTCGCAGTGATGAAGAGTCTGATCGGCGGGACGCGGGTGGTGGACATGCTTTCCGGCGAACAGCTGCCGCGGATCTGCTGAGCAGGCCCCCCCTCCACGGGAACTACTTCCCGCGGAGGATGTACGTCTTCACCCCGTCGCTCCCCACGATGAACGCCTCCCTCCCGTTCGTCCAGACCCCCGTATAGTTGACTGACGGGCCCGTGAATGCCGGATACTTGAAAAAATCTGACGGGCTGACCTGGTAGGCGGCGCTCCCGTCACCGACAGCGAAGAGCGCACTGTTCACCGTTCCGCCAACTGCGTTGATGAGGCCGCTCCCCGACGGGGGGACGAGCACGTCCCACGCCGACTGGTCCTTTCTGTAGAGGCCGTCGCCGGCCGTGTACACGACGGCAAGAAGCGACCAGACCGACCTTGTTCCGAATCTGTCCTGCCGTCCCGCGACGTGCGAAAGCGTATCCGCCATCGACCAGACTCCGCCGTTCCAGTGCCAGAGAGCGTGAAACGCCGTGTCCCGGCCCCCCGGCCCGCGGCCGGTGCTGAGGCCGTAGACGTTGTCCTCGGCAATCCCGGAGAGCGAACTGAACGTAACCGAATCCGGGAATATCTCGTTCTGCCAGGCAAGCCCGATGTAGTGATAGATCGTTCCCGGGGCACCCGCAGCCCACATTTCGCCGTTGTACATCCCCCAGACCGCATTGAGCGCCCCGCCCGCAGGGACTCCCATCTCCGACCATGAATTCCCGTCAAAGTGGATGACAAGGCTGAGGCCCGCTTTAGCGCCCACGGCGACGATGTCGGTCGAAATGAACCCGAAGACCTGCGCAAGGCCGATCACCCCGGTGATCTTCCCTCCTTCCGGGACCGTCAGGGGGACCCCCTGCCACCGGGACCCGTCATAATGGTACATCGCATGCCCGGGAGGATCTGCGTGACCGACAACGTATACATCCGAAGTTGAGGATCCCCAGATACTTTTCATGACGACGGCGCCCGCGGGGGAAGAAATCGTGTCCACCGCCCACGAAAAGTTGCGCGGGTCCGCGCCGGGGACGGGAGTGATCGTGCGCGCGGGATGATTGCACGCCGGACCGAGGAGAGCGGCAATGAGCGCCACAAGGGGGGGGAACCCGGAACGCGCCATGCGCGGTCAGGAACCTCCCTCCGGGAGCCAGGAATCGAGTATGGCCTTCTGCGCAGGAGTGATGTCGATCGAGGGGCGCACCTTGCAGGGACTCAGGCGGGGCGCGGCCAGATGCACGGAGAACTCCCTGAGCCTCTCGTCGCGGAAAACCGTGAGACGGAGCGATTCCCCGGGGCGGAAGTCTTTTATCCGCTGCTGGAAACCAGGCACGGTCGTCCTGAAGCCGTCCAGCGCCACGAGTTCGTCACCGATGTCGAGCCCGGCTTCTTCCGCGGGAGAACCGGCGACGACGCGCGTGATGCGCGCGCGGCCCCCGGCGTCGGCGATCTCGATTCCTGTCCATACCTGCGGGGCCCCCGCATCAGGGATGACGTCGAGCCCGGCATAGCCGAGCACCCGCTCCCACGCCACGGGCGCGGTGCCGTTGACAAGTGAATCGAACACCGCCTTCAGGGGTTCACCCCCCGCCCTCCCCACCGCGGCACGGACATCGGCGTTTGTGTAGCCGGGGCCGCTCCTGGGAAACTCCGCATACATCTCACGCATCACCGAAGCGAAGGAGCGGGCGTTCCCGGTCGCATGGCGTATTTCAAGGTCGAGCACCATGCTCACCGCGGCTCCTTTCTGGTAGTAGTCCGTCTCCCGGTTGAACGCATCCCTGTCGCCTTTCCAGTACTTGATCCAGGCGTCGAAGCCGGACTCGGCGAGCGACTGCACCCGGTTGCCCGGGCGGAGACGGTCTTCGTACACGGTGCGCCCCACGCCGTCGAGAAACCTCTCCCGCGTGGAGAGTCCCGCGCGCAGGAGTATGAGCCCGTCGAAATACGAGGTCCCCCCCTCCGCAAGCCAGAGCTCCCCCGTGTAGTTTTCTTTCTGATAGTCGGGGTGGGCAAGAGCGGCCGGCCTGATCTGTTTCACGTTCCAGGTGTGGAAGTATTCGTGAGAGACAAGACCCAGGAATCCCCTGTACGTGTCCGGGTTCCTGAACACGAACGGTTGAATCCCCATGATCGTGGAATTCAGATGTTCGGTCCCCCCTCCCCCTCCGGGGAGACAGTGGAGGAGGAAGACGTAGCGCCGGTACGGGAGGTTCCCCCAGAACTCCCGGTTCGCCTCCACGATCTTCCTGATGTCGCGGATGAGCGTATCAGGCTCCCAGTTCCCTCCGCCGAATATGCTCAGGACATGGGGGAGGCCTTCGGCCTCGAAGGCGAAGTCCTGCTGCGTGCCAATCTCGAGCGGACAGTCTGCGAACGTGTCGTAGTCGGGAGCCCTGAAATGGGTCGACGAGGTGGAATCCATCCCCGTCGTGACGTGCCACCCCCCGGGAGGGACGACGTCGAGTTCGACCGGATGGCTTCGGTATGCGGGGGCGTACATGAACACCGCCGCCCCGTTGACGAACGCGTGCTGGTCGTTGAGTCCCCTCGTGCGCTGGTCGAACTCGTCGGCGAAGAGCTCGTAACGCACGCGGACGACGGGCGAACCATTCCTTCGTATGCGCCAGGTGGATTTGTCGGTCTTTTCCCACGCCAGGGGTTCTCCCGATGCTCCGCGCGCCTCGAACCCGAGCACGCCTCCCGCGAAATCCAGCACGAGGTATCTCCCGGGGCGCCAGACCGGGAGCTGCAGCAGGAGATCCTCCTCCGAAGGGGGAAGTCCCGTGAACGCAACGGTCACATCGAATATGTGGCTCGAGGGACGGGACATGGCAAGCGTATAGAGGATGCGTACCCGGGGTTGAGAGGCCATCGCCATGAGCGCGGAGAGTGAAAGAGCGGTGAAAAGTGCGGTTGTTGTTCTCATGCAGGCAGCCGGGCCGCGATGTCCACGACAAGGGGGGAGAAGAATATCGATCCGGGATCGCTCATGTGGGCGTGCCAGTCTGCGAGCATCGCCGATGCGCCTGCAGCGGTCAGTATCCCCTTCCCGGCCATCAGGGGGATGTGAGGAACGAAGAACCTGTCCGCCCACTGCATGATACCGCTCCCCGGCCCTCCGGCAAGTGCGTGAGGGCTGAAGTCCGTTACACTCAAACCGGATTCTCTCAGGATCTCCGGGATACGGCCCGTCACGTAGGGATCCCCACCTCCCGAATCGTAATAGGCACGGACTGCGTCCGCCGCCCCGTCGAATGCCCCGCCCCGCGGGTAGAGCGACAGGCCTTCATAGTAATAGTCCTGAAACGCGATCGTCCCCCCGGGTCGGAGAGCACCGACGAGCGATCGGATGAAGCCGGAGGGATCCGGTACAAACGCGATGACCCACCGAACGAATATAAGATCATAGCGCGCGGCCGGAAGCAGGACCTCGTCCACCCTCCCGTGCAGCGTCGAGACATTCGTCCATGACTTCGTGCGGCACTCGCCCGTAAACCAGTCGAGGAACATCGAGGAGGGGTCCAGGAGCGCGACTTCCCCCCGTTCTCCGACGCGACGACGGAGATCCATGGCCACGAACCCGGGCCCTCCCCCGGCATCGAGGCAGCGCCACCCCTGTGCCACGCCGATCCGGTCGAGAAAACCGTCCGTCACCGGCTTCCAGACGCCGTGCTGGAAACGGAGCCGCTCAAGCTCCTGTTCATTGACGCCAAGCAGATATCCTTCGCCGGATTCAGCGGCCACCCGTCCCCACCTCGTTCCTGTACACTTTCCCCTCCTTCATCACAAACCTGACCTGCTGCAGGATCCCGATGTCCGAGAGCGGGTCCCCTTCGACTGCGACGATATCCGCGAATGCCCCCGGGGCGATCTCGCCGATCTTCCCTTTCATATCGAGGAGCTCTGCCGCCACGGTTGTCGCCGATTTGATCGCCTGCATCGGCGTCATCCCCCACTTCACCATGTACGTGAATTCCTTCGCCTCGTTTTCCGTCCAGGGGAATCCCCCGACGTCCGTGCCGAACACGATCTTCACGCCGGCCTTGAGCGCCCTGGCAAAGACGACGGGCTGGACGTCGAGGAGAGCCTTGTTTGCGGGGTTTCCCGCCGCCGCACGCCCCTCGGCGACGAAAATGTTCACGTAAATGGTCGGGCACCAGTAGACCCCCTTCTTGAGCATGAGCGCGATGCACTCATCGTCCATCGCGTACCCGTGTTCGATCGAGGAAGCCCCCGCGTTGATCGCCGGGATGATGCCGTCCCGCGTCACGGCATGCGCGGCGAACTTTTTGCGCGAAGCGCGGGTCTCGTCCCCGATCGCCTTCAGCTCTTCGTCCGTGAAATTCGGGAGACTCCGAAACGCGCCGTCCGGTGAACGGTAGTACCCGCGGTCGGCATACACTTTGATCCAGTCGGCGCCGTACGAAAGCTGCTCCCTCACCGCCCTCCTGGCCTCCGCTTGCCCCGTGATCTCCTGTACCCCCTTGGGCATGTGGATCTCCCAGGCGTAGAGGCTGTTCGGGAGAGGATAATGGCCGGTCGTGTTTATCGACCTTGTCGAGACATAAAGCCTCGGGCCGTCGATGACCCCCCGCGCGACCGCTTTCTTCAGATCGACGTCGGCGTACATGGCTCCTTCCGTCTCCATGTCCCTCAGCGTCGTGAACCCGTTCATGAGCGCGGTGCGGCAGGAGACGCTCGCCCGCAGCGTCCGGTAGGGGATCGACTCTTTCAGGAGCTGCTCGTCGTAGTCCTCCTCCGTGACGTCCCCCTGGAGGAGGATGTGCGTGTGGGCGTCGACGAGGCCGGGGAGGACGGTCGCATGCGAGAGGTCGATGACCCGCGCGCCGGCGGGGACCCCGCCGGTTATTTCTTTGACGAGGTTCCCTTCGACGACAAGGACGACGTCATGCCGGGGGACGTCACCGACGCCGTCAATGAGCGTCCCGCAGCGTATTGCCGTGAGGGGAGTCTGGGCGCCTGCCGTGAGGGTGCCGGCAACGGCAAGGAGGATGCAGGGAAGAATTTTCATCTGGGGGTGTCCGGGAGTATTGTGGGGGCGTGGCTTAGAGAATATGACCCATCCGTTTGAAAGAATCAAGAAACTTGATATCTTCCACAACCGATCATCACAGGGTGCGCATGTGAGCATAATCGTACGCAAGGCCGTCCCGTCCGACGGCGCTGTCATCCTCTCGCTTGTCGATTCGCTTGCGGCATATGAGAAGCTTCCCCCGCCGGACGGGGGAGCGCGCGAGAGGCTCCTGGGGGACCTCTTCTCCGCGCGGCCGCGCCTGGAGTGCTACATCGCCGAGTCGGGGTCGAGCCCGGCCGGGTACGCTTTTGTTCTCGAGACATATTCGAGCTTTCTTGCCCTCCCGACGCTTTACCTGGAGGATCTCTTCGTCCTGCCGGAGTTCAGGGGGAAGAGGGCCGGGTATGAGCTCTTCACCGCCGTGGTGCGTGAAGCACAACGGCGCGGGTGCGGGCGCATGGAGTGGACGGTGCTGGACTGGAACGAGCTCGCGATCAAATTCTACAGGCGCTCGGGAGCCAGGCATATGAAAGAGTGGCACCTGTACAGGCTTGTCAGAGAAGATATGGAGAAGATACTCGGCGGGACGAATCGGACTTCCCCCCCACGAAATGACCCGGTTTGACAGATATTTGCCCCACCGTCACTGAACATAAACCAGGTTTTGTGATTTCACGCACAGAAATTCTCCCCGGGTATTCGCATATTTTTTCAGTTGAAACAGGGCGGTCGACGAAAGGACGGGGATCGGTGATATGGACATACTTCTTGTTGACGACAACGAAGACTACCTCTACCTGGTGAAGCAGGTTCTGGATCAGAATGGTTACACGGTGCACACGGCGAAGGACGGTATGGAGGGGTGTGAAGTCCTGACGAAAACCGATATCGATCTTATCATTTCTGATATCCGGATGCCGCGGCTTGACGGCGTGAAGATGCATGCATTTGCGCGTGAGATCGACCGGTACAAGAAGACCAAGTTCATATTCATATCCGGTTTCCGCGATGTCTACTCGGAGGTGATCAATCTCGATCCGAAACTCGACTTCCTCCTGGACAAGACGACGTCGGTAACCGACCTGTTGAAGCTGGTGGACGAACTGATATTCGGGCGCGTCGCAGGCGCCTGGGCCTGATGCGCCGCAACCCGGCGGGGGGGCTGGGCCTGATACTCAGTTGAGCCTGTGCGCAAGAACCACGACCCCTTTTGCGCTGAACGACGAGAGCCGCCCGGCATCCGTCGCCTCGAGAAACACGACGTAGATCCCCATCCTCCCTGTCAACCTCCTGTCGTCACGCCCATCCCATATTATTTCGCCGGACCCTGTTGAAGGAGTAGAAGTCGCCAGCGTACGGATCAGGCGCCCCCGGGCATCAAATATTCTGATGGAGACCGACCAGACACCGGTGGGGATGCTGTAGCTGATTACCGTTGCGTCGTCGCGGCCGTCCCCGTCGGGCGAGAAGGGATTGGGAAACGCCGAGAGCGTCCCTGCTGCATGTCGGAGTGCAAGCGCAACGCTGTTTGCCCGCGCCGGAGTCCCCCCCTCGGGGAGCGTGCACGTCGACCAGTTCCCGGGGTCGCTCGAGCCCCCGGAAGGGAGTACCCTTTCGAGCGATCGTCCCGTCCGGTCGACAACTGCCGGGTTGTGCCACGAAGGGGAATACTGGACGCTGTCGATCAGATTCCCGGGCGGGTCCAGGAGATCAAGGCTCCCCCCGGTGTTCGTGAGCCTGATCTCCCACGCCGGCGGGATGACCACCCTTGCCGAATCGGCCCCCCGGAGCCAGGGGAAGTAGCGGAATATCCCCGAGTCCTCGGCCACGACCGCGCAGCTCCCCGGCCCGAGCAGAACGGGGACAACGGGGAGTGTCAAGATTTTCCTGGCCGTTGAACTCTCCGTCCTGAATGTAAGGTGCCAGCCGGTGAGGCTGACGGGCTCTCCCCCGGCGTTCATCAATTCGACATACTCCCCCTCATCCGCGAACGGGGCGAACATGATTTCATTGATCACGACCCCCCCCGGCCGCGCACCGACCTCGATGACCGCCCGACAGGAGTCGTCCGAGCGGTCCATGTCTTCGGCTTCCTGCAGTACCGCAATCAGGGGGTTTAGACCCGGTCCGAGCCTGATCTCAGGGAGCGCGACCCGGAGCGTGTCGCCCGGAGCAAGGAGTGTGGATGGTGCGGATTGCGCAATAAGGCTACACGCGTCAGGCCGGAGGGGGTCGCCGCAGTTAGTGTACAGCCGGACGGTAGCGTCCGAGAGGGGAACGAGACCCACGTTCTTCACGATCGCCGTGACCGAGATCGCCTCGGACGAACGCGGGGACTGCGGTGCGACAATCACCCTGACGAGAGACAGATCCTTTGCGGCGTGTGCGGTCACGCGTATATCATCGAACCT
>DATJPH010000096.1:0-2616 GCA_035506475.1 Bacteroidota bacterium
CCCGGGGGAGAAGGGGAAACTCGTCTATATCCCGCTCGGCGTCGGCGTCGTGATACCGCCGTGGAATTTCCCCCTCGCCATACTGACCGGGATGACCTCCGCGGCCGTGGTCTCGGGGAACACCGTCGTCCTGAAACCCTCCAGCGACTCCCCCCTGATCGGGTGGAAGTTTTTCGAGATCATGGAAAAGGCCGGCGTTCCCCCCGGCGTCATCAATTACGTGACGGGACCCGGCGGCGCGGTGGGGGACACGCTCGTCATGCACCCGAAGACCAGGTTCATCTCCTTCACGGGCTCCAAGGAGGTCGGCATCCATATCAACGAGGCCGCCGCCCGCGTGCAGCCGGGACAGATCTGGCTCAAACGGGTCGTGGCGGAGATGGGGGGGAAAGATTCCATCATCGTCGATGCCGGCGTGGATCTCGAGGATGCGGCCAGGGGTGTCGTCGCTTCCGCGTTCGGGTTCTCCGGGCAGAAGTGCTCCGCATGCTCCCGCGTCATCGTCCATGACCGGGTATACGACGCGTTCGTGGAGATCCTTGCGAAGAAGGCTTCCGCGCTCACGGTCGGCGACCCCGCCGACCCCGCCACGGCCGTGGGCCCCGTGGTGAACAAGGGATCGCACGCGAGCATCCTGGGATACATACAGAAAGGGGTGAGCGAAGGGGGACGTCTCGTCGCCGGGGGGGGGCCGGGAAGCCCGGACGGGTATTTCATACAGCCGACGGTGATTGCCGACGTCGCTCCGGGGGCCACGATCGCTCAGGAGGAGATCTTCGGGCCGGTGCTTGCAGTGATCCGGGCGAAGGATTTCGACGACGCGCTCAGTATCGCCAACAACACGGAGTTCGGGCTGACGGGAGCCGCGTACTCGAAGAATGCCGGGAACCTGAAGAAGGCGGAGCGGGAATTCTTCGTCGGGAATCTTTACATGAACCGCAAGTGCACGGGCGCCCTCGTCGGCGTCCACCCCTTCGGGGGGTTCAACATGAGCGGGACCGATTCGAAAGCGGGGGGGCGCGACTATCTCCTCCTGTTCCTCCAGGCAAAATCGATCGCCGAAAAGATCACGAAGAAATAACCGAACCGGAGCGACGATGAAAGTCCACGAGTACCAGGCAAAAGAGATCCTGAAGAAGTTCGGCGTGAGTGTCCCCGCAGGCAAGGTCGCCTTCTCGGTCGACGAGGCCGTCAGTGCGGCCTACGGGATCGGGGGGAGTGTCTGGGTTGTGAAGGCCCAGATCCATGCGGGGGGACGGGGCAAAGGCGGAGGGGTCAGGGTTGCCAGGACGCTGGAAGAGGTCCGCCAGGTCGCGTCGCAGATCCTGGGGATGCGTCTTGTCACGCACCAGACGGGCCCGGAGGGGAAGATCGTCAAACGGCTCCTGATCGAGCAGGGGGTGGCGATCGCGCGCGAGCTGTACGTGGGCGTGACGCTTGACAGGGCCTCCGCGCGGAACGTCGTGATGGCCTCCACCGAGGGGGGTGTCGAAATCGAGAAGGTCGCCGCCGAGTCGCCTGAGAAGATCCTCCGGGAGCCCGTCGAACGGACAGCGGGCTTCTATCCGTTCCAGGCGCGCAGGCTCGCCTTCGGCCTCGGGCTCTCGGGCGACGCATTCCGGAACTGTGTGAAGTTCCTCTCCGCGCTCTATAACGCCTACGACGCCATGGACTGCTCTCTGGCGGAGATCAATCCCCTCGTGATCACGAAAGACGGGGGAGTCCTGGCGCTCGACGCCAAGATCAATTTTGACGACAACGCGCTCGACAGGCATCCCGAGCTCAAGGAGCTCCGCGACCTGAACGAGGAGGACCCGCTCGAGGTCGAGGCGTCGAAATCGAACCTGAACTACATCAAGTTGGACGGCAACGTCGGCTGCATGGTCAACGGGGCCGGTCTGGCGATGGGGACGATGGATATCATCAAGCTGGCCGGCGGCGAGCCCGCGAATTTCCTCGACGTGGGGGGGGGCGCGAACGCGGAGACGGTGGCGGCCGGGTTCAGGATCATACTCGCCGACCCGCACGTGAAGGCGGTCCTCATCAATATATTCGGCGGCATCGTCCGGTGCGACCGCGTGGCCACGGGGGTCGTGGAGGCTGCGAAGAAGGTGAGCGTGGATGTTCCCATCGTCGTCCGCCTGGCGGGAACCAACGCGGAGATCGCCCAGGACATACTGAAGAACTCGGGGCTCAACTTCCTCGTTGCCGGGAGCCTGAAGGAGGCTGCGGAGAAGGTCACGCAGGCCATTCAGGAGCCCGTCGGGGCGTGAACGGGGACGACGCATTTGAGCCGGTCATCGGCCTCGAGGTCCATGCGCAGCTCCTGACCCGCACAAAAGCATTTTGCGGCTGCTCGGCGAAGTTCGGCGACGAGCCGAACACGAATGTCTGCCCTGTCTGCCTGGGAATGCCGGGCGCCCTCCCCGTGCTGAACAGAAACCTGGTGGAGTTCATACTCCGGATGGGGCTTGCCTCCGGATCCAGGATTGCCGGACGCTCCGTCTTCGCCCGCAAGAACTACTTCTACCCGGACCTCCCCAAAGGGTACCAGATCTCCCAGCACGAAGAGCCGATATGCACGGGCGGGGGGATCGATATCGATCTTCCCGGAGG
>DATJPH010000097.1:0-4476 GCA_035506475.1 Bacteroidota bacterium
CTTCGGTGAAAGCCGGGAGATCGGCGAAGGGGACACCGTCAAGCGGACGGGTCGCGTCGCCTCGATGCCCGTCGGCGAAGGGATGCTCGGGCGGGTCGTCAACCCCCTGGGGCAGCCCATCGACGGCCGCGGCCCGGTCAAGACGGAGAAGCTTTCCCCCATCGAACGGAAAGCGCTCGGGGTCATCCAGCGGCAGCCCGTGAAGGAACCCCTGCAGACAGGAATCAAGGCCGTGGACGGGATGATCCCGATCGGCCGGGGCCAGCGCGAGCTGATCATCGGGGACAGGCAGACGGGAAAAACGGCCATCGCCCTCGACGCGATCATCAACCAGAAATACACGCACACGGAGAAGGCGAAGCGCGAGGGGATCAAACCCGTGTTCTGCATCTACGTCGCGGTGGGACAGAAGAGCTCCACCGTCGCCCAGGTCGTCGACAAGCTCCAGCAGGAAGGCGCGATGGAATACACGACGATCATCGCCGCCACTGCCACCGATCCCGCGCCGATGCAATTCATTGCGCCGTATTCGGGCGCGACGCTCGGGGAGTTCTTCCGCGACAGCGGACGCCACGCGCTCGTCGTCTACGACGACCTGACGAAGCAGGCACAGGCGTACCGGCAGGTCTCGCTCCTGCTGCGCCGGCCGCCGGGCCGCGAAGCCTATCCGGGGGACGTCTTCTATCTCCACTCCCGGCTCCTGGAACGCGCCTCCAAGCTGAGCGACGACCTGGGGGGCGGAAGCCTCACAGCGCTCCCCGTGATCGAGACCCAGGCGGGAGACGTCTCCGCGTACATTCCGACAAACGTCATCTCGATCACCGACGGGCAGATCTACCTTGAGCCCGGCATGTTCAACTCGGGGATCCGTCCCGCGATCAACGTCGGGATCTCCGTCTCCCGCGTCGGCGGCAACGCCCAGATCAAGGCGATGAAAAAAGTGGCCGGGCGGCTCCGCATCGAGCTCGCGCAGTACAGGGAGCTTGAGGCGTTCGCCAAGTTCGGGTCCGACCTCGACAAGTCCACGCTCGCCCAGCTCCGCCGCGGCGCGCGGCTCGTGGAGCTTCTTAAACAGGACCAGTTCGTCCCGATGCCCGTGGAAAAGCAGGTTGTCAGCCTCTTCGCCGGGACGAACGGGTTTCTCGATGAGATCCCGCTTGACCAGATCGCGCGCTACGAACGGGAAGTCCTCGAGCTCATGGACCTGAAGTACGCGGATCTCCTCCGCGCGATCGCCGAGACGAAGGACCTCGGGCCCGACATCACGGAACAGCTCAAGGGAATCCTCCGGCAGTTCACCGATTCGTTCAAGGCGACGGTAAAGGCCTGAAATGCCGACACTCCGTGAAGTCCGGAGCCGCATCGGCGGCGTTCAGAAGACGCAGAAGATCACCCGGGCGATGAAGATGGTCGCGGCGGCCAAGCTGCGCCGTGCGCAGTTGCGGATCGTTGCCGCGCGGCCGTACGCCCGGAAGATGCGGGAGCTCCTGGCGGACCTCGCGCGGGTCCCGGACCTTCAGGGGGCCGACCTCATCGCTCCCCGCGAGGTGAAGAACATTGCCGTCGTCGTCGTCACCTCCGACCGCGGTTTCTGCGGGGCGTTCAACGCCAATATCTTCAGGACCGTCCAGGCGCATTGCGGTGCCCAGCCTTCCGGCGTGCACGTGAGTCTCCTGTGCGTCGGTAAGAAAGGCGTTGACTATTTCGGCAAGAGGGGCTACAACGTGACGGGACGCTTTGCGGGGATCTACGGCAACCTCGCTTTTTCCTGGGCCCAGTCCTTCGCGGGAGATCTGATCGCGCGGTACCGGAAGGGGGAATTCGACCGGGTGGATATCGTGTATAACGAATTCAAGTCGATCGCCCAGCAGCGGATCTGCGTTGAGCAGTTTCTTCCGATAGCAAACCCGGTCCAGCCCGGTTCCCCCGCGCGCACATCAGGGCAGAGGCCTCCGGACTACATTTACGAGCCGGACCGCCTGGGCATACTTCTCACGCTCCTTCCACGGCACCTCAACTTTCAGATCTGGCGGATTCTGCTCGAATCGACCACTGCGGAGGAGGGGGCACGCATGGCGGCGATGGAAAATGCCACGGAAAACGCCCGTGAGATGATCGCCACGCTCCAGCTCCAGTACAACAAGGCCCGGCAGGCCGCCATCACAAAGGAGCTCCTTGAGGTTGTATCGGGCGCCGAGGCGCTCCGGAGCGCCTGACCTGCCTCAGCGCATCTCTGGCGTATGAGAGCCGCCGGGAGGACTTCCCGGCGGTTTTTTGTTCAGTGAAGGGGGTATCCCGGGGAGCCTTGCATCACACTCGGGCTTTGCGTACCTTAAAGGTCCGCCGCTGAAATCGGGGGCTCTCTAAGCCTAGCCAATGGATGGAGTTAGCGATGTTCGACGATCTGAGCCGCAAGCTTGAAGGGGTGCTGAAAAAGCTCCGCGGACAGGGAAAAATCACAGAATCGAACATCGCGGAAACACTCAGGGAGGTCCGCCGCGTTCTACTTGATGCGGACGTGAACTTCAAAGTCGCCCGGGATTTCATCGAGGAGGTCAGGAAAAAGGCTCTCGGGCAGGAAGTTCTCCAGAGCATCACTCCTGGCCAGCTCATCGTCAGGATTATTCACGAGGAACTGATCGCCCTGCTCGGGGCCTCGACGACCGAAATAGCCCGGGCAGCCATGCCGCCGACCGTGGTCCTTGTTGCGGGACTGCAGGGCTCCGGCAAGACGACCTTTTCGGCAAAACTGGCGAGGTACCTGAAGGAGCAGGGGCGGTTCCCGCTCCTGGCGGCGGCGGACATCTACCGGCCGGCGGCCGTCGACCAGCTTGTGGCGCTGGGTGCCGGGATCGGCATCCCCGTCTTCACAGTGCCCGGTGAGTCTCCCGTCGCGATTGCCTCCGGGGCGGTCGCGCACGGGCGGAAAAGCGCACGGGATGTCGTGATCGTCGATACTGCCGGCCGGCTGCACGTCGACGAAGAGATGATGAAGGAGGTCGAGGCGATCAAGGCGGCGGTCCAGCCGCACGAGATCCTTTTCGTCGTCGATGCGATGACCGGGCAGGATGCCGTCAACACGGCGCGGGCCTTCAACGAGCGGCTCAATTTCGACGGCGCGGTCCTGACGAAGATGGACGGCGACGCCAGAGGCGGCGCGGCGATCTCGCTCAGGGCGACGGTCGGCAAGCCGATCAAGTTCATCTCCACCGGCGAAAAGCTCGACGCCCTGGAGAAGTTTCACCCGGACAGGCTCGCCTCCCGCATACTGGGGATGGGTGACGTCGTCACGCTCGTGGAAAAGGCGCAGCAGCAGTTCGACCACGAGAAGGCGGCAAAGCTCGAAGACAGGCTCCGCCGCTCGCAGTTCACGCTCGAAGACTTCCTGGAGCAGCTCCAGGAGGTGAAGAAGATGGGGCCGCTCAGCCAGGTGCTGGGCATGCTGCCGGGCATGAACAGGCTCCCGGCCGGGGCGAGCGTCGACGATTCGGCCCTTGGGAGGATCGAGGCGATCATCCATTCGATGACGCGTGAAGAGCGCCAGAGGCCTGCGCTCCTCAACGGCAGCCGCCGCAAGAGGATCGCGGCCGGCAGCGGCACGAGCGTCCAGGACGTCAACAGGCTCATGAAGCAGTACGAGCAGATGCAGAAGATGATGAAGACGCTGGGCAAGGGAGGCGCGAGGGCTCTCAGGAGCATGGGTCTCCCCGCGGGATTGTAAGCGCGAAACCTACACACACATGACGACAGAAGGAGAGCAACAGTGGCAGTACGTCTGAGGTTGCGCCGGATCGGGAAGAAGAAAATGCCGATGTACCAGATCGTTGCGGCGGATTCCCGTGCGGCCCGGAACGGAAAGTTCCTCGAGGTGATCGGCCGCTACGAACCGCGGCAGGATCCCATGATCATTGCGACAAACGAGGCGCGGGTGTTTCACTGGCTCAAGAACGGCGCGCTGCCGACCGACACCGTGCGGAGCCTCTTCCAGCGGAACGGCCTCTGGGTCAAGTGGACCATGACCAAGCAGGGGGCCGACCCCGCGAAGATCGCCGCGGAATTCGAAAAATTCCAGATGGCGCAGGCGGAGAAGAGGCGCCATGATGAAGAGCGTCGGGCGCGCCGCCACGCGGCACGCAAAAAGGTAAAGAAGACAGAGGGGGAAACCACGTCGGCTCCCGCGGCGGCGCCTGCTGCGGCCGCACCGGCTCCCGCTCCGTCCGGTGATGCACCGGCGGTGTCGTAACATCAGAGTTGTACACGTTCTTTTCCGGTCACTGGCCTTTCATTCTGAGGGGAAGAGCTGAACAACGACCCGGCTCTGTCATGTGGCGGAGCGGGCAATCGTTCGCGGAGGAGGTGTGGAATGAAGGAGTATCTCGAGTTCATTGCCAGGCATCTCGTCGATCACCCCGAACAGGTGGTCCTTGATGACCAGGTGCGTGAGGACAAGATCATATTCACGCTCCATGTGGCCGA
>DATJPH010000098.1:0-5262 GCA_035506475.1 Bacteroidota bacterium
AGTTGTCGTCGCCGATGTTCCCGTAGTACGCAAATATATTGTTGATCAGAAACGGGCGGTAGCTGTAATCGGTTGTAGATTCCCGGGGGGAGGCCGGCCGCTTTCCGCCCCTGGTTTGGGCGGGGATCTGGCGGGCGAATACTACAAGGAAAACTGACGCGAGAAGGAGAAGCGTGCTGGCGCGCGAAGAGGGGAAGCCTGTAGTGTGTCTGACCATCGCGTGAACCCCCTTTCAGGCAAGTCGTACGATGATCCGACGTCCGTGGTGTATCCCTCGGGCGGGGATTTTACCTCATGATGAATGAACTTAGCACAAAGGGAATCGGTAGTCAAATGAAGGAAGGAAGAACAGGCAGGGAAAAGGGAGACCCCGATCCGGGATCGGGATCTCCCCCGATTGGCATGTCAATATCTGTAATTCTGCGGATTACTTCATCAGGACGAGCTTCTTCGAAGCGTGATAGTCGCCCGCCGTGACGGTGTAGAAGTACGCTCCGCTCGCAAGCCCCGAGGCGTCGAACTTCACCTCGTGGTACCCGGCGTCTTCATCTTCGTTGACGAGCGTCGCCACGCGCTGGCCGAGCGTGGTAAATACTTCCAGCGTCACGAACGCCTTCTGGGGAAGGCCGTACCTGATATTGGTCGTCGGGTTGAACGGATTGGGGTAGCTCTGGCTGAGTGTGAACTCCGTCGGGAATTCTCCCGCGGCGATCCCCGACGCCGCGTCCACGGCGATCCCGTCCGAATAGCGGAACGTCCCGTCCAGGTCCAGCTGCTTCAGGCGGTAGTAGACCGTCCCGGTTCCCGGCGCGGCGTCCGTGTAGCTGTACTTCTGCGGGATCGTGGTGGTCCCGTGGCCGCTCACGAAGCTCCCCTGTATCGACTGGTAGGGTCCTGCCTGCGCCGCGGATTTCTGTACTTCGAATCCGTAGGAATCGGTTTCGCTCAGCGTTGACCACTGTATCACGACGCCTCGGCCGCTCACGGGCGTTCCGGTGAGCGTGGCAAGCTGTATCGGGAGCGGCGGCCCGGAATTCTCCCACATCCCGCGCCCGTGCGTCGCGATCCGGAGGACGCGCGTGTTCTTCTGTATCGCCATGTCGAAGACCGCGACGACCGGGAGTCCTGTCCCGTAGACGCTCCAGCTCGCACCGCCGTCCGTCGAGTTGTAGACGCCGATATCCGTCCCGGCAAAGAGGTTGCTCGAGTTCGCCGGGTCGACGACGAATGCGTTCACGGGGACGTCGGGGAGCCCGGAATTGATCGCCGTGATCACGGGGGTCGTGCTGAGGTTCGTCACTTTCCAGACGTGGGATTGCGACGACCCTGTCCCCCCCATGTAGCCGCAGAGCGCGACGTACGCAGTATTGTCGTTCTGGGGGTCGAACGCGACACGCCCCACGTACCTGTCCGGAATCACGCTCCCGCTCCCGACCGGATCCAGGCTCGTCATCGTCGACGACCCGGTCGTCGTATAGAAGAGCGCGCCGTTGGAGAGTCCGACGAGCCTGAAAAGGTCGTTCTGCGGCGATATCGCGATCGTGGAGATGGGAACACTGGAGACAAGCGGGCCCTGGCTGACGATGCTCATGTTCGTCCCGGTGTTTGTCGACCGGTACAGCCTGTCAGTCCCGAAATAGAACGTGTTCGGATTCCCCGGCCCCAGTGCGAGGGGCGCGTAGAAGTTGACCGCGTCCGTGCAGTTGATGCCGTTTGACGTGGCGCCGCAGCCGAACGCGGGCCACGATCCGTCCGAGGCCGAATGCACGCTCGTCACGCGTGCGAAGGCGATGAGGTTGTTCGTCTGGTTGAAATACGTATGGTACATCGTGACGTTAACCGTGTCCGCCGCGTTCTGGTCGATGGCCGTGTATCCGCCGTCGCCGAAATCGACCTGGTTCCAGGCCTTGAGCGGCGTGTACATGTTCGTCCCGTTGTCCTGCGTCCCGCCGATCGAGAAGTTCGGGTCCGTGGGGTGGAGCGCGATGCTCTGGAACTGCGTGGCGTTGAACCCCGCGATGTTCTGGCTTGCCCAGGTATTTCCGCCGTCCGTCGACTTGAATATCCCGCCGTCGTTCCCGTGATAGACGATGTGGTGATTGGAGGGGGCCACGGTGATGGCATGCGTATCGGCATGGAGCCCCGCGTCATGATTGGTGAACGAGGCGCCCCCGTTCACGGAGAGCGCATGCAGGCGCGAGCAGCTTGCGCTGTTTACCTGACCGCCAATGTGTATGGTGTCGTTCGCCGTTGACGTCCCGGGGACGACGGCGATCGCCGTGTTATAATAGCACTGTCCGCCGCAGAACCCGCCCCCTCCGGCGAGCTTCACTGACCATGTGGCGCCTCCGTCGGTGGAGACTCTCAGTGCGCCCCCCTGCGTCGCGTCGCTGCACCCGGTTCCTGTCGACGACTCGCCGGTCGCCGCATAGACCACCGTCACGCCGGCGCGCGTGTAGATGTCGAATGCGATGCGCACGCCGTCGGTGGCCGTCCCCAGGGAGAGCGCCTGCGTGAACGCGGGCGTAGCCGCCAGCGCGTTGGTGGATCGGAAAATCCCGCCGTCGCCGGCCGTGCTCAGCCCGTACACGGAGCAGATGAGCGTGTCGGGATTTCCCGGACCGAAGACCATGTCATTCACGTTCCTGTTGCCGGTGTTGTCCGATGCGCTTCCTGCGGTCGTCACGGTCAATTTGGTGAATGCCACGCTCCCTGCGGCCGACGTGGCGTTTGTGGACCGCCAGACGCCTTTCGGGGCGAGCGGGGGGAGCGTCCCTCCGAGCGCGGACTCGCATCCGATCCCGATGATCCCCGATGACGTTGCGACGAAGACAATGGCGGGGTTTGTCGGGTGGACGAGTATTTTGCTTATCGTCCGTCCGCCGAACGCGGTCGTGCCGGAGACCCCGCTGTACGACGGGTTGATCGGCCCCACGAGTACCGGCGATGTGTCCGCGTTGTCGACCCGGTAGAGTCCCACACCCGCGTAGCAGTCGCAGGAGAAGTTCGCTTCTCCCGTGCCGACGTACAGCGTGGTCGGGCTGGACGGCGCGAGGGCGAGCGATCCGATCGCAAGCGATTGTGCCCCGTCGAATATCGGCGTCCAGTGCGCTCCGCCGTCCACCGTCCTGTAGACGCCCCCCTGGGCCGTGCCGACGTAAACGGTATTCGGGTTCGTGGGATGTATCACGACCGCGGTGACCCTCCCGCTGACGGACATCGTCGTCGTCTGCGTCTGGCCGTTCGGTATCGGTGCCGGGCCGATGGGGGTCCATGCGGTGCTGCTCACCTTGGCGAACGACCGGCCGACGTTCTGGCGCATCGCATCGATCGCCGCCGCCCTCGGGTCGTACGGGAGATTGTGGGGGAGTCCTCGCAGCGTTGCGACGTATTCATCGCGAAGCCGCATGAACTGCTCTTTCTGAACACGCCCGGCCACGAACGCCGGGAGGTCGGGGTCTTCCCCCTGTGCCCGCAGGAGAGAAATCGGCGCGGAAGCTCCAATGGCCGCGACAAGGAGAAATAGAACATGGTGCAATACTCGCGCATGACGCATGTCTTGCCTCCTCTGAGCTGTATAATGTAATGGCTTCGTCTGGTGTCGGTCGCAGCAAATGAAGCGCAGTGGTCGAAGGGGGGCGGGCGTGCCAGTCGTCCGGCGTGAATCGGGGAGGAAGGGTTCCAGGGGAGGATTCATGCCGGTCGATACGCAGTCTGTATCCACATGCCACCCCGGCATTATCCTGAAGTTCAAAGAACGGTACATTGTGCCAATTTAGCCCGCCGGCCACAGATTGTCAACGATTCTCCTGCTTTCTTCGTTCCGCGAACCCCGGCCGGGCGGACGGGGGTGCGGTACGGAGATAGGTAAATCCGGCTAATAGGCCTCGATAAAATCGACAAGGGCCTTGATGTAGGCATCCGCCCCCATCGTCCAGGGGACGGTCGTGTGCCCGGCCCCCTGGACGCGTATGAACAACTTCGGCTCGTTGGCGTTGTCGAATATCACCTGGCCGTTCTTCGCGAGGTCGATGAACCGGTCGTCCGTCCCGTGAAACAGGAGGAACGGCGCATGGACGTCCCTGATCTTCGCGGCGTTGTTGTACTCCCCTTTGATGACGACGCTGCCGGGGATGTCGATGAGCGTCCCGCTCTGGACGAGCGCCTCCCCCGAGGCAAACGGCGACTCGCACACGAGGACCCTGGGGGTGAATACCCGGGCCGCCAGGTCGATGGCAACGACGGCGCCGAGCGACCAGCCGTAGATGACGATGTGCGCCTGGTTCACGTCCGGCCGCGAGCGGACGTAGGCGAGCGCGGCGCGCCCGTCGGCATAGAGCGCATCCTCGGAGGTTTCCCCCTGGCTCATGCCGTACCCCTCGTAATCGAATATGAAGACGTTGTACCCCGCGCGGTAGAGGAGTTCCACCCTCTCCCAGTACGGCTCGATGCTCTCGAGGTTTCCGTGACAGTAGAGTATCGTCCCGTCCTGGTGCGGGCCCGGGCTCTTCACGAAGAACCCGTAGATCGTGTTCCCTCTCGAGGTGAGGCTGACGAACGCCCGCATCGAGTCGGGGATCACCCTGTTGGAAAGAGCATAGGACGCGAGCTTTTTCGAATTGAACAGCAGGTTGTCGATTTTGCAGGCCGGGAGAAGCGAGAGGAGGGAGGCCAGGAGGACCACACTCGCAACCCGCGCCGGCATCCGGCGGTCACCAGGCACAGGAAGCCCCCATGAATAGTCCGAAATACCCCATCCCCCTGAATGAGGCCTGCCCCTCGAAAATCCCGTCCCGCGTGTTGATATTTGCCGCCATCCACTTCGCCTCCCCCTGCAGCGCCCAACGGTGCGAGAGACGGACCTCCGCTCCCGCAAACGGCCCGAGAAAGAAATGCTCGGCGCCGGTGAACTGAAACATGTTCTCGATCCCCGCGTAGGCAACAACCGATTCCCCCAGCAGGTAGCTTCCGTTCACCGATACCTCGGGAAAAAGACGCGAGGCGCCGGGCTTGAAGTTCGTCACGATGAGCGCGACGCCTTTGGCCGTCACTTCCGGGACGAATCCATCCTCCCTGACAAGCCGCACCGCCGCGCCCCCGTCGATGCCGAGCGTTTCAAGCGCGACAAGGGGAACGTGCAGGTTGCCCGTCACGGTCACACTGTTCGATACGCCAACAATCGCACCGATTGTCCCGTATGGTATGACGACCGTCGGGATGGAGCTCGGGACCACCGGTCCGCCGAATGAGGCCGTCACGCGC
>DATJPH010000099.1:0-2383 GCA_035506475.1 Bacteroidota bacterium
TCTCCCCCGGGAGCACACCCGCGTCGTCAAAGCACCGGAGCGCGGCTTCCCTGCCCAGGACGACCGACTCCTCCTCGAAGCGCGCGTGGAGGTCGTCCGCGCTCTCGTCAGGTGCGAACGTCGCCGTGTCGAAGGCGAGGTGGCGGTACTCGATGTCGCTGTTCATGAACAGCTGTTCGATCCGGGGATTGCGGTACATCGGGACGAACTTCCGTGAAAGCTCGTAGATCTCCCTCTGCGAGTACCTGAACGGGGGATTGGACCTGCCGATGCCGGCAATGCGGGCTTCTGCGACCATGTGCTCCTGCTCCGTCAGATGGCGTACGGGCCTCCGCGCTTCGGAGGGGGCCACCTACTCAACGCGCAGGAGCGCGGGATAATTCCCCCCCCGCCGGGGGGGGATCATTCAGACCGGCTGTGGCCGGGGGGAGTAGAGTTCGAGGAATTTCGTGAGGTGATCCAGTATCGGAGCGGCTTCCGTGAACTGCATGAGTTCCATCCTGATCCGTGAAACGTGAGGAAGCCCGCGGAGGAAGCCGGAATAGTGTTTGCGCAGCTCGATCACACCCGCGCGTTCTCCCTTGTACTCGACAGAGAGACGGAGGTGCTCGCGCAGGAGCTCGACGCGTTCCTCGATCGTCGCCTCGGGGAGCAGCTCGCCGGTGGCGAGGTAGTGTTTCGCCTGGCGGAATATCCACGGGTTGAGGACCGCGCCCCTGCCGATCATGACGGCGTCGCACCCGGTCGTGGCGAAGACGTCCCGGACGTTTTCAGGCGTCAGGATGTCGCCGTTGACGATGACCGGTATCCGCACGGCTTCCTTGATCCTGGGAATCCAGCTGTAATCGACGGCCCCCTTGTGCCCCTGGTCCCGCGTGCGGCAGTGGACGGTGAGCGCCGCGATGCCTGCATCCTCACACATCCGCGCGACGTCGACGATCCGGATGCTTGCCTGGTCCCATCCCAGGCGTGTCTTGAGCGTGACGGGGATTTTGACGGCGCCCACGACGGTGGAAGCGATCTTCCCCATTTTGGGGAGGTCCCGGAGGAGTCCTGCTCCTGCGCCCCTCATGGCGACGTCTCTCACCCAGCAGCCGCAGTTGATATCGATCAGGTCGGGGTTCATGCTCTCGGCCATCTGCGCCGCACCCTCCATCGCCGGGATATCCCCCCCGTAGATCTGGATTCCCACGGGCCGTTCCTCGTCCCGGAAGAACATCTTCTGTTTGGTCTTTTTTGAGCCGCGGACAAGACCGTCGGAGTTCACGAACTCCGTGTACACGATGTCCGCACCCATCCGCTTGCAGATAGACCGGAACGGGTAATCGGTAACGTCCTCCATGGGAGCCAGCAGTATCCCCTGCTGCAATTCGATTGTGCCGATTTTCATAGAGGAAAGATAGCCAAAATGGGGCGCAGATTCAACGCCACTCAGGGCTGCTCCCCGCTCCGCCATTTAGCGACCATGCGCGTCCAGAACGTCTCGTACCCGGCCCCCCTGTAGAGGACGTAGTCTTCGACGTTCAGCCCCTCCCCCGTTCTGAGGATTCTCTTGAACAGGAACGTGTTGTCGGCCGCGTTCCCGCCGAGATCGTAATACCACGTCTGCGTGTCAAGCTGGTTTCTGACCTCCACCGGGGGGCCGAGGACGCAGTAGAGCATCCCGCGGTCGGTCCTCCACCCCTCGCGCATGATCGTGAAGAGCCTGTTCGCCTCCGCCACCCGTGCGTAATACTTCCGTATGAGCCCGGCGGCGCGCGTCCTGTCGCCGCCGCCGAATCCGAGCCAGAGATCTTCAAATCTCTTCCGCTGCTCATCACCGCCTGTTGCTTCCCGGATCGCGGACATCTCTTCCGGCGTGGCGATGTAGACGACGGCACTGATCAGGTCGCTGAGCGTGACCGGCCGCGGGAATCCCTGCCCCTGGACTGAGTAGTACCTTCCGGCAAACAGGGCCGTATCGTTCCCCGATGCCGTGCGTGCGGAGACCAGGCAATCAATCCTGGCCATACCGCGGCGGAGCGGGGGAAACCTGAACGTCAGGAGCTCGACCCTGCGCGAGGCGGTGACGGAACGGATGGCCCTGTAGAGCGTGTCCGGCTTTTCGAAATCGATGATCGCGTGTCCCATCGACACCGGCAGAACGGAATAGTAATACGGGGGGACCGCCGTCGTCGTGTCGCCGCCGAACAGGAACACCCTGATCTCTATCCGGGACTCCCGGCCCGGGGGGAGGTTGTACACCGGGACGGTGCAATCGACCGAATCCCTCCGTTGAGGGACAAAGAACGATATCTGCGGGAGCGTGGTACCGTCTCTTTTGCGCGCGATAAGCGATATGCGTCCGATGGCGGGACCGGCCTCCAGCGGATCGATGACGGTC
>DATJPH010000100.1:0-7446 GCA_035506475.1 Bacteroidota bacterium
ATTGTACGTCGTGGACGGCGCCGCGATCCCCTCTTCGCTGGCCGTCAACCCCTACCTGACGATCCTCGCAAACGCGGAGAGAATCGGCGATCTCCTCTCCCGCTGGTATACGCACGGTGAGGCCGCGTTCCCTGCCGCACCCCGCGAGGCCGAGCCTGCGGAAGTCGGCTGAGGGACGCGATGGACACACAAGGGAGGTTCGTCGTCGTCACCGGGGGGACGGGATTTATCGGGAGCCGCATCGTGGCAGCGCTCCTCCGCAAGGGGATCCCGACCCGTGTGTTCGCTCGGGATCCCCCGCATGAGGGCCAGGGCGCCGGCGCGGAGTTTATCCGGGGGGATATTCGCGACGCGGCGGCGGTCGAGGAGGCCGTGCGCGGCGCGGGGGGGATCATCCATGCGGCCGCCGCGGTCCGAGCGTGGTCTCCCGATCCCTCAGGCTTCAATGACGTCAACGTGTCGGGGACACGGAACGTCGTCCAGGCGGCAATGTCGGGGGGAGGCGTGCCGGTTGTACATTTCTCGAGCGGTTCCGCAATCTCGTTCAGAGGGACCGGGCTCCTTGATGAGACCGCCATCGTTCCCCGCACCGGGAACCTGACAGCCTACGGAGAGTCCAAAGCGCTTGCCGAGCGGGAAGTCGAACGCGCCGCGCAGAGGGGCCTCAAGGCGGTGATTGTCTACCCGACACGCGTCTTCGGCATCGGGCCGCTGGGAGACGCCAACGCCGCAACGCAGGCACTCGCGATGTATATCGACGGGAGGCTCAATGTCCTCCCCGGGGGAGGGCGGGCGCACGCAAACTGGGGATACGTGGACGACATAGCGCCGGGAGCGGTCGGAGCGCTCCTGCGGGGGAATCCGGGGGAGCGCTATATCCTTGGCGGGGAAAACGTACGGCTCAGGGATGTGTTTGCGGCGGCGGACGAGATCCTCGGGGCTCGCCACACCCGTATCCCGATCCCGATGGCATCCGGGCGTCTCCTGGCACTCCTGGAGGAATGGCGGGCAGGTCTCGCCCGGACACACCCGAGGATCACGCGCTCCTGGTATGACGCGCTTTTCGAGGACACGCAGCTCTCCTGCGCCAGGGCCTGCACCGAACTCGGGTACACCGTCACACCGTTCCGCGAGGCCCTGGCGCACGTTCTCCACTGGCTTGCAGACGGGCCCGGTCCCCGGGGGACGACGCGGCCGTCTACTTCTTCCAGTTCTCCGGACGGAGCGACCTGACCGCGGCGCCGGCCCTCCACATCTCCGATTTCCTCCAGGTGTCGAGCTCCGCCTCGAGTTTCTCCCTGTAGTCCGGGGCGCTGCACGTGTCGAGGACTCTCCGTGACTCCACGCCGGCGCGGACGTCCCTGTACAGGAGCTCGAAGAGGGGACGCGCGGTCGTCTCAAAGCGCTCCGACCAGTCGAGCGCGCCCCGCTGCGCGGTCGTGCTGCACGAAGCGAACATCCAGTCCATCCCGTTGGCACCGATCAGGGGATAGAGCGACTGGGTCGCCTCCTCCACGGTCTCGTTGAACGCCTCGCTCGGCGAATGACCCATGGCGCGGAGCGTCTCGTACTGCGCCTTCATCAGGCCCGCGATCGCCCCCATGAGCACACCCCGCTCCCCGGTAAGATCGCTCAGGACCTCCTTTTCAAAGGTCGTCGGGAAGAGATACCCCGACCCGATGGCGACGCCGAACGCCACCACCCTGTCGGATGCCCGTCCGGTCGCGTCCTGGAAGACCGCGAAGCTCGAGTTGATACCGCTCCCGGCGAGAAAATTCGTCCTCACGGTGCGCCCGGCCCCCTTGGGCGCCACGAGGAACACGTCGACGTCCTTCGGGGGAATCACGCCGGTCTGATCCCGGAACACGACCGAGAATCCGTGCGAGAAACAGAGGGCCTGCCCTTTTTTCAGGTTCCTGAGTATCCGCGGCCACTGCTCTTTCTGCCCCGCATCCGAGAGGAGGATCTGCACGATCGTTCCCCGCCGGACCGCTTCTTCAATATCCTCAAAAAGGTTCTTCCCCTCCTGCCAGCCGTCGCGCAGCGCATCCGCCCAGCCTTTCCCCCCTTTCCTCTGGCCGATCACGACGCTCACGCCGTTGTCCCGGAGATTGAGCGACTGCCCGTGCCCCTGGGGGCCGTACCCGATGATGGCGACGACCTCCCCGCCGAGCACATCGCGGGCCTTCGCGAGCGTAAACTCCTCACGCGTGACTACCTCTTCTTTGACACCGCCGAAATCGATGAGCGCCATGCTGTTCGTTCTCCCTGGGTGTTTTTGGTGGTTAATCGGTTCCTGTTTTTCTGAGCGTGAGGTCGCCGGGCCCGCCCACCGCCTGAAGCCACCCGGCCGACCGGGCGTGCTTCCCGTGCACGGCGGCGTGAAAGGCCGCCTGGATCCTCCGCGTCACGGGACCCATCGTTCCCGAACCGATGACGCGGAAATCGATCTCCCGGAGGGCGATCACCTCTGAGGCGGTCCCGCAGACGAACACCTCGTCCGCGCCGTACAGCTGGTCGCGCGAAACAGGCGCCTCGGCCACCTCGATCCCCTCGTCACGGGCGAGCGTGATCACCGCGTCGCGGGTAATCCCCTCAAGCACCGGAGCAAGCGACGGGGTGAGGATCGTCCCCCGCCTGACGATGAATATGTTCTCCCCGGTACATTCCGCCACGTACCCCTGCGGGTCGAGCATGATCGCTTCCTCGAACCCGAGCCTGACGGATTCCGTCTTGGCCAGGAAGCTGTTGGCGTAGTTCCCGCTGATTTTCGCTTTTGTCATCATCACGTTCGGGTGATGACGGGTGAACGAGGAGACGTTCGCGCGCACTCCATGCTCCCGGGCTTCCGCGCCAAGATAGTTTTTCCACTCCCAGGCCGCGATCCCCACACCCGGCTCCCCCATGTCCACGTTGAGATTCCACCCTCCGTTCCTCAGGTAGATCATCGGCCTGACATAACATTCCCGGAACCCGTTGGCGGCGACAGTCAGGCACGCTGCCTGTGCCAGGTGCGACGCCGTGTACGGGAGGGAGCGGAACCCGAAGACACGCGCCGATTGCACAAGCCTGTCCATGTGCTCGGCAAGGCGGAATATCGCGGGTCCCCGCTCCGTGTCGTAGCTCCTGATCCCTTCGAACACCCCCGCGCCGTAGTGGAGAGCGGGTGTGAGAAAATGGACGGTGGCATGCTCGAAGTCCACAAGCTCACCGTTCATCCATACGTATGCCGATTCCATCCCCATCGGTCAGCCTTTCCCGTTAAATGTCACTCTCCTGATCACCTCCTGCGTTACCTCCTCCGTGCCGAGCGTGCCGCGGATATCCCGGGTCCTGCACCCGTCTGCGATCGCGCAGTCGACGGCCCGCTCGACGGCCCTGGCCTCTTCCTCAAGGCGGAGCGAATGCCTCAGGAGGAGGGCCGCGCTCAGTATGGCTCCCACCGGGTTGGCGATCCCCTTCCCGGCGATGTCCGGCGCAGAGCCGTGTATCGGCTCATAGAGGCCCGGCCCCCCGTCCCCGATCGACGCCGACGGAAGGAGCCCCATCGAGCCCGCAAGGACGCTTGCCTCGTCGGTAAGTATGTCGCCGAACATATTTTCCGTCACAAGGACGTCAAATCCCGCGGGGTTGGAGATCAGGCGCATCGACGCCGTATCCACGAGCATGTGTTCGAGCGTCACACCCGGGAATCCCTTCGCCACGTCCGCCGCGGTCTGGCGCCAGAGCCGCGAAGTCTCGAGAACGTTTGCCTTGTCCACCGACGTGACCTTTTTCCGCCTCCCCCCGGCGAGCCTGAACGCGCATTCGACAACGCGCCTGATCTCAAATTCATAGTACTCCATCGTATCGAACGCGCGGGGACGGCCGCCGACTGTGTCGCGCCCCCTCGGCCGGCCGAAATAGAGCCCCCCGGTGAGCTCCCTGACCACCATGACATCGACCCCCCGGACGTAGTCGGGTTTCAGTGGCGTTGCGTCAAGCAGCAGCGGATGCGGACGGACGGGCCTCAGGTTGGCGTAGAGGGAAAGGCCTTTCCTGAGGGCAAGGAGCCCCTGCTCCGGCCGCACGGCCGCGCCCGGATCATCCCACCGCGGACCGCCGACCGCGCCAAGGAGCACGGCGTCAGAGGCGGCACACGCGGCGAGAACGTCATCAGTCAGCGCGACGCCCGAGGCATCGATGGAGCAGCCTCCGATCAGGCGGGTCGAGAATGTGAATTCGTGGCGCCCCATGCGGGCCACGTGCGCCAGGACCGCGTGCGCAGCCCCCGTCACTTCGGGACCGATCCCGTCGCCGGGGAGGAGTATGATATTCGCCTTCATCGTCAGGGGTGTCTACGCATTTGTCGTCAGTCCGTATTCGATGCTGTCGGAAAGCGCGCGCCAGCTCGCCTCGATGATATTCGCGCTCGCACCCACCGTGCTCCACCGGCGGGTGCCGTTGCGGGTTTCGATGAGGACCCGGGTCGTCGCGGCGGTCCCGCTGGCGCCGTCGAGGATCCTGACCTTGTAGTCCGCGAGACAGAACGAGGAGAGTTTCGGGAAGACGGGGGTGAGCGCCTTCCTGACCGCCGTGTCGAGCGCGTTGACCGGCCCGTTCCCTTCCGCCACGGTGTGGAGCACGTTCCCCCCGACGTTCAGCTTGACCGTCGCCTCCGCGAATATCCCCCGACCCTCCCTGTGCTCGACGTTGACCGTCAGGTCGATGAGCGAGAACGGGGGGACGTAGTCCTCCTGCTGCCGCTGCATCATGAGCGCGACCGATGCCTCGGCCGCCTCGAACGAGAATCCCTTCGCCTCCAGTGACTTGATCTGGTCAAGGACCTGGCTGATCCTCCCGGTATCGACGCCGTCGAACCCGAACTCCTCCGATTTGCTGACGATGTTCGCCCGGCCGGAGAGCTCCGAGACGACGACGCGCATGGCGTTCCCCACGAGCGCGGGGTCGCAATGCTGGTACGAATCGGGACTGCGCCGTATCGCCGCGACGTGGATCCCCCCCTTGTGCGCGAACGCCGATTTGCCGACGTAGGCCAGGTGGGCGTCCGGCGAGAGATTCGCGATTTCCGCGACGTAGTGCGCCGTCTCCGTCAGGCGCGCGAGGTTCCCGCCGGGGAGGCACTCCCTCCCGAGCTTCAGCGTGAGATCGCCGATCACCGAGACGAGATTGGCGTTCCCGCACCTCTCCCCGTACCCGTTGATCGTCCCCTGGACCTGCACGCACCCTTCGCGCACGGCGGCAAGCGAGTTCGCGACGGCGCACTCCGCGTCGTTGTGCGTGTGTATCCCCAGCGGCGCCAGGCCGGCGCCCCGGACGGCCGCGACGATCTCGCTCACCTCCCACGGCATCGTCCCCCCGTTCGTGTCGCACAGGACCAGGATCTCCGCACCGGCGCCGGCGGCGGCGCGGAGCGTCTCCAGTGCGTACTGCCTGTCGAGCTTGAACCCGTCAAAAAAATGCTCGGCGTCGTAGAACACCCTCCGCCCCTGCTGCACGAGGAAGGCGGTGCTCTCGCGGATGATCCTCAGGTTTTCCCCGGGGGTCGTCCGGAGGACTTCCCTGACGTGGAAGAGGGAGGTCTTCCCCACGAGCGCGCAGACGCTCGTGCCGGAATCAACGAGCGCCGCGATGTTGGGATCTTCGGAGGGCTGTCCGCCCACCCGGCAGGTCGACCCGAACGACGTAATGACCGCGTTCGTCCACGAAAGACCCCTGGCGCGGGAGAAGAACTCGACGTCTTTCGGGTTTGATCCGGGCCAGCCCCCCTCGATGAACGCCACGCCGAGGCCGTCGAGCTTCTTTGCGATCCTGAGCTTGTCGTCGCACGAGAGGGAGATCCCCTCCCTCTGTGTGCCGTCACGGAGCGTCGTATCATACATCTGCAGGCGCATCGTTCACCCCCGCGATGGTGATTGTTCGTAGGCTTCGATATCCGCGATAAACCGGAGCAGGTACCCGAGCTCGTCCACGCCGTCGAGCAGGCATGTCCTTGCAAAACTGTCGATCGGGAACGCCATCGACTTCCCCCCCGGGAGCGTGAGCGCCTGCGCCCGGAGATCGACGTCGAGCACCGCTCCCGGGTCCTCCGCCAGGAGCGAGACGACCTCGCGGTGGTCAGGCGCTCCGAGCGTGAGGGGGAGAAGGCCGTTCTTCAGGGCGTTGTTCGAAAATATGTCCGCAAAGGATGTGCTGATGACGGCCCGGAAGCCGAATCCGGCGAGCGCCCACGGGGCGTGCTCGCGCGAGGAGCCGCACCCGAAATTGTCGCCCGCCAGGAGTATCTGGGAGCCCCGGTGTTCCGGCCTGTTCAGGACGAAATCGGGACGCGGCGAACCGTCGGCGTCGTACCGCCAGTCCGCAAACAGGTTGTCGCCAAGCCCCGCCTTGTCGGTCACTTTAAGATAGCGCGCGGGTATGATCTGGTCGGTGTCGATGTTGTCGACAAGGAGGGGGACGACGCGCGACTGGAAACGGGTGAAACCCGCCATGGGCTCCTCTTTATAATGTCCGGATGTCGGTGATCATGCCTGTGACGGCGCTTGCCGCGGCGGTGAGCGGCGATGCGAGGAACGTCCGCCCCCCTTTCCCCTGCCGTCCCTCGAAATTCCGGTTGCTCGTGCTCACGGCGTACTGGCCGGCCGAGAGCTGGTCGCCGTTCATCGCGATGCACATCGAGCATCCGGCCTCGCGCCACTCCGCCCCCGCCGATCTGAATACCCTGTCGAGCCCTTCAGCTTCCGCCTGGGCCTTGACCTCCTGCGACCCGGGAACGACGAGGACCCTGACGTTCGGGGAGACCTTCCGTCCCCGGAGGACGGAAGCGGCAAGCCGGAGATCCGAGATCCGGCCGTTTGTGCAGCTCCCGATGAAGACGACGTTGACCGGCCTCCCCAGGAGCGGCTCCCCGGGGGTAAGCCCCATGTAGGCAAGAGCCTTCTCGAGCGCTTCCCGGCGGGACGGGTCCGGCATCTCCGCGGGAGAGGGGACGGGGAGGCCGAGCGGAATCCCCATCCCCGGGTTCGTCCCGAACGTGATCATGGGGGAAAGCCCCGTGATGTCCAGCGTCATGGATCTGTCGAAGACCGCCCCGTCGTCCGTCGGGAGCGAACGCCACCGCCCGACGGCCCTGTCCCAGGCCGCGCCGCGGGGGGAGAACTCGCGCCCGGAGAGGTACTCGATCGTCGTGTCGTCGGGCGCCATCATCCCCGCCCGCGCCCCCCCTTCGATCGACATGTTGCATATCGTCATCCGCTCTTCCATCGTCAGCGTGCTGACCGCCGGCCCCGTGTATTCAAACACGTACCCGGTCCCCCCCCCGATCCCGATCCGCGCCAGGAGGGCCAGCACGATATCCTTTGCCGTCACGCCGGGCCCCCTGGTTCCCTCGATACGGATTTCGAAGACGCCCGGCCGCCGCTGCAGGAGGCACTGCGTCGCCAGCAC
>DATJPH010000101.1:0-2350 GCA_035506475.1 Bacteroidota bacterium
GCTCCAGAAAAGGGGCTTTCTCGGCCCGAGGGAGTAGAGTTCCCCGCCCCGGACATCGTCCGAGTTGATCTCGCGGCCGTACAGGTCATACCCGTAGCCTGTTCCCCCCGAATTCCGGGCAAGCATCAGGTCAAGCAGTGCCGGAGACGGATACACCAACCGCTCGGACCACAGGGAGAAGACACCGGAAGGGGCAAACTCTCGCGTCGTGTATTGCGTGTACTCGCCCCCCGCTTTCAGTTCATGCATGCCTGCGCGCAGCGTGATCGCGGCCCGGCCGCTGAATGATTCCTGACTCGTCTTTTGGTATCCGGCGATCTGCGTCCCGGGCTGATTCAGGGAGAGGCTTCCGTCCCAGAGATAGTATGCTCCCCAATTGCCCGTCAGTCCGTTGGGATACCTGAACAAGGAGTAACCGAGGGCGGCATTGGCCGCAGGATCACCATATGCGAAAATATTGTCGAGCAACTGCGGATCTTCGGTCACGTACGTCTTCGCAGCGTAGCCGAATCCTGCTTCGTACGTGAACCAGGGGGATACATCGTGGCTCACCCTGACATTCAGAAATCCGTCCTTCGCTATGTTCAGAGGGAGCCGGCTCTGGTTGAGGAGATTCCCGAGGCCGGCCGGGGTCTGGCTCCTGTCATAGCTGTAGGAGCCCGCCATCCGGATTTTAACGGGGGCAATTTCGAGGAGAGCCGTTCCGGTCATGATCCAGCGATTGTCGCTGCCGCCCGGGGCAACGCCGTCCGGGAATACAAGATTCAGGGTATCGGGCCTGGCCGAAGAATGATATGGAGTGATCACCGGAAGCGTCGCCACCGCGTTCGCGCCGCTGAAGTCGTACCCCGATCTGACACTCACACTCGGGTCCCTGTAAAACGTGTTCTGCACGCTGGCAAAGAGCCGGAGGGCGTTTGCGAACACCGGGAGCGGTCCTCCGGCAGTCGCCGTCCAGTCGGAGTAACCGTAGGAATAGCCGCCAAGCGACTTCGAGCCCATGCCGGCGTACCGGTCGGTCTCCGCCATCAGGGAGCCTCCCCAGCCGTCCGAACGGCCCGTCCGGAGCTGTATGGAGACGAGCCCGGGGCTCCCCCCGCCGAACTCCGCCGCAGGTCCTCCGGCGTGGACCTGTATCTGTTCAATCGCTTCTGCTGTTACAGTGACCGAGCGGCCGCTCCAGATCAGGTCGTTGGCCGGGACGTCTTCAATCCGGTATCCGACGTCTCCTTCCCGCCCTCCCCTGATGGATATGAGCGGCCCGCCGAACCGGTTTGCTGCAAAAGGCATGACCCCCGGCTGGAGGAGTATCGCCGCATCGATTCCCCGCGCCGGAAGATTCGTGAAGAAATCCCGATCCACTATGTGAATCACATTCGAGGCTCCCTTTGAGATGAGGGGACGCGGAGCGGCGATCTCAACCGAGTCAAATGCCGCGCTGTCGGAACTGATCACAAGGCCGGCAGCCGGGTCCTGGATTTTGGTCCCGGGATCTCCGGCGGAGACGAGCACGGGGACCGCGATGCTGATCAGGAATACGAAACGCATTCTCGGCATTTGGCAACCTCCAAAAACAACATCGCCTCTACTATCATCACACGATAGCAAAGGCTTCTGAATGAACATCACTGACAGAACAAATCTACGGCATTGCACACGCAGAGGCAAATCCCCGGCGTGAAACGGGTGATTTATCTCGCATTCTGCAAAGAACGGGGGGGGCTCAGGAGCTGCGTGACGGGAATCGCGAGTATTCTCGTACCGACACACTGGAGGACTTGATGTCCCGCGCCCACGAAATCCCCATCTCACTGAAGAACATACTCTCCTGGATCGCCACGTTCATCGACTCATCCAGGTTCCTGATCCGGTGAAAGATCCCCCTGGTCCCCTGGGGAAACATCTCCCAATCCTCGGCGATCGCCACGCATCCGTCCGGGACGACGCCGATCTCCGGGCAGCTCTCATGCATGGCGTTCACGGTCAGCGTCTGGGCCCGCGCAAGCTCCGGCGTGCAGAGGGGGTCCCTCCGGTCACGGATTGCCCCGACGAGGTCTCTGAATCCTTCATAGCGCCAGTTGTCGTGGACGAGATTGTCGAATTCCTCGGTCCGGCCATCGCCGTACCTGACGAACGTAACGCCGTTATCCGCCTGCCAGTACGCCCTCCCCCGCTCGCACTCCAGCCGCATCGAGGGGCCGTTTTCCTTCCCGTTCGCGTGCGTGAGGATCACAAACACGCTGCTCCCCCCCGTCGTCGCGAAGCGAAGAAGCACCGTGTCGGGGCTCTCGATCCTGTTGGCCCTGTAGAGTTCGGCGCTGAGTTCAGAGGGGATGTCCGCCTCCCCCTT
>DATJPH010000102.1:0-10061 GCA_035506475.1 Bacteroidota bacterium
CTCCGCTGGCGGAGTCGTACGGTGAGTTTCGCGCCCGGCTTGGCAAGAGGGGGCCGCCGGTGTGCGTCGTGGTGACGGCCCGCGGCGAACTGGATTTTGATCGTCCTCTCTTCCGCGGGGGGAAGGCCCCCGTGGTCGTCATGACGACCCCCCGGGGAGCGGACGAAATCTCGAAGCACAACCCTCCGCCCGGCGTCCGCGTGGTCCCTGCGGGAAGGGGGGACCATCTTGAGATCAGCGAGATCCTCGATGCGCTTCCCGGCGTCATACCCGGCGCGACCGTGATCCTCGTGGAAGGAGGCCCGCATCTGATCGGAGAGTTTTTTGACCGTGGGAAACTTGACGAGCTCTTTCTCACGCTCTCTCCCCGCCTTGCGGGGCGGGACGGGAAGAGCCGGAGGGAAGGGCTCGTCTCGGGCAAAGCCTTCCTTCCGGACCGGCTGATTGCCGGCACACTGACAGGTGTCCGGAGGGGCGGGAGTCATCTTTTCCTGCGTTACGCGTTCAACACTCACTGACAACGGAGGACATATGCGCGCGCGTCTGGACGTAAAGCTCTGGCTGTACGCATCCGTGGCGACGTTTCTCCTTCTCTCGCTTGCGTCGTTCGCCGCGAGGCTGATCATACCTGCGGCACCCCCTTCGGGCGCCGGGATGCCGCCGCCGGGGACTGACATGATGGCAAGGGTGCTGATATACCTGGGGCGGCTGGTGTTCAGCCTCGTCTTCGTGTACGTGTACGTCAAGGGGTACGAACAGAAGCCGTGGTTGGGCGAGGGGTTCCGGTTCGGTCTCTGCATCGCGGTCCTTGTGGCGGTGCCCAACCTCGTCTACACGATCGTCGCCCCGGCGGCGCCCGCCGCCGAGACCATCGGCCCGCTCACAAGGAACGTGATCCAGCTTCTCCTGGCCGGCCCGCTGACCGCGGCGATCTACAGGCCACGGAGCGCGCAGGCGGCGAAGTAGCTACGCCGCGCCGGCCGGGCGTACCGCCTCTTCCGCCCCGGGGTCATACCCCGCGCGGATGTACATGAGCATGAGTATCCAGAGGCCGTACGTCACGAAGAGGAGATGATATTCCGCCGCCGGCATCAACAGGCGGAACGACGTGACGGTCGGCAGGCAGACGATGAATGCGACGAGGGCGTACGTGAGCCGGAGCGGGCCGGCACGCCGGATCAGCATGTAGGCGGCGGGGACAAGAAGTACGAACGAGTAGTCTTTGAACCGGGGGACGATGAGAGGGAATGCAAGCGATGAGAGCGCGACGGCAACAAGGAGCCCATCGGCACCCCCGGTGCGGATGAGCGTGCGGACCGCGCGTGATGTGAGGAGGAGGACGAAAAGGGCGTGCAGGACAAAGAGGGCTTCAACGGCGTAGACCCGGATTTCCCAGCCGGTGAGGGATGCCATCACGTCGCGCGTATCGGCAAGGAAGGCCCAGAGGCAGGGGTTCGATGATCCGCGTTCCCCCTGTTGCATGAGACCTCCTGCGTTCTTCAGGAATGCGTCGAAGAGCCCCGGCCAGCGGGCCAGTGAGATCGCCAGGGGGGCGGCGAGCCCGAGCGCGCCTGCGGCAAGTGAAGGTCCCGTTTTCCGGAGAGGCATGGAGGCCAGCAGGAGGAGGAACAGGCCGTTTGTCACCTTGAATAGCGCGCTTGCCGCCACCAGCAGAGCGAATGTGAGCCAGCGCTTCTTCGTAAATGCGAAAAACCCGCCCCACAGGAGTGCCTGCTCGATAATCGTCACATTCCCCGTCGTCAGGTCGATAAGAACCGCCCCGTTAAATGCCAGGGCTGCAAAGGCGTAGAAGTAGACATCGGGCCTGTCCGGTTTCAGTATCTTTGACCAGAGGAGGAGAAGCAGGAGGAGAAACGCCCCCTTGGCCGCAAGCCAGATGAGCCTCGCCTGTTCGTACGGCAGGCCGTTCGTCCATCCGAACAGGGGGAGGATGTGTGGGGGGTAGACAAACATCACGCGGGTCGGCCCGGCGGTTCCCCCCTCATTCACGCGGGCGTCATAGGGGTTTTCTCCCCCCGCGTATGCGGCGGCCGCGTAGTAATATGTCGCAAAATCCCTCTCGAATTTTTGCGGGGACGCCGCAATTACAGCGAAGAGACCCGCCGCCCCGGCGCCGAGAAGTATGCCTGCCAGTATCCTGATCCTTCTGTCCTGCATTGCCGCCCGGAGTTTTCCGTAGATACAATATCGCGGCGACAAAAACAATGTAACCTTTTCGCTTGAGTGCAGTGTATACTACTGAATGGACCATTCCGGGACCCCCGCGCACGTGAGCGCACTGACAGATATCGAGTTGATGGCACGCGTGCGGGACGGCGATCTCCGCCAGATGACGCATATATTCGAGCGCCACCACGTCAGGCTCTACAATTTTTACCTCCGGCTCACCGGTTCGCGCGAGGGGAGCGAAGACATGGTCCAGGAGGTCTTCTTCCGGATGCTCAGGTACCGTCACACGTTCAGGGGGGAGGGGGAATTCCTGGCGTGGATGTACCACCTTGCGCGGAACGTCCTGGCCGACCAGCGCAGGAAGCGGACGGAGGAACCCGCCGTTGACGGTGGGCCCGACGAAATCCCCGAGGGGACGCCGCACGCGCTTGAGCAGCTGGAGATTGACCAGGAGAGGGATATGCTGCGCCGGGCCCTGGAGCGGCTCCCTCTCGAGAAGAGGGAGGTCCTCGTCTTGAGCCGGTTTCAGGATCTGCGCTACGATGCGATCGCCTCGATCCTGGGATGTTCCGTCGAGGCCGTCAAGGTGAGGGTCCACAGGGCGATGAACGATCTGCGAACCATATTCTTCGAGCTTTCCGGGGAGAAAAGAGGGTGAGTGAACATCATGTTGCGGAAGATCTCGCCGCCTACTTGAGCGGCGATCTGGACGATACGGAACGGCGCTCGGTGAGCGATCACCTGAGCCGGTGCGCGGAGTGCGCCCGGGAATATCAGGCTCTCAGTTCGTTCTGGGAACGGCTGGGGAGGATTCCGCACGAGGAGCCCGGCGCAGGCCTGGAGCAGGGCTTTCGGCGCATGCTGGGGGCGTTCGAAGAGGGGATGCGCGCGCGGTCGTCCGCTTCGGCGCCCCGTCACGGCGCTGAGGGCCGCCTCCGGCCGGGCCGCCCGGCATTTCAGCTCCTGGCGGCGGCCGCGATGGTGATCCTCGGGCTCATCGCCGGCTACCGCCTCAACGGGAGAAGTGGCGACGGTGAGGAGCTTGCCCGGCTCCGCCAGGAGGTGCACGGGCTGACCAATCTCCTGACCGTCTCTCTTCTCAACCAGGAATCCGCGAGCGAACGGCTCCGAGGGGTGAGCCTCGGTGCGCAGAGCGACGCGCCGGATCCGGACATCAACGCCGCGCTTGCCTACACGCTGACACACGACCGGAACGTCAACGTCCGCCTGGCGGCGCTCGATGTGCTCTCGCGCAGCCTCGGCGACCCGGCCGTTCGCCGGGACATCATCCGCGCGCTCCCCGTTCAGAGGTCTCCGCTCGTGCAGGTGGCGCTCGTGGACGTTATCGTCGGGATCAACGACGAGGGTGCGCGGGATGCGCTGAAGGGCGCCGCGCAGTTGCCCGGGCTTCTCCCGGACGTGCGCAGGAGGATCGAGCAGGGGATACGACAAACTCTTTAGAGGAGATGTCGATGATGAAATCACTCGCACTATGTGTCGCGGCTCTTCTCTCGCTTTTCGCCGGCCGGGGCGGGACCGGTGTGTCCGAGAAGACCGACATACAGAAGTCGATCCAGTTCCCCGCCGGGAGCACCTCCAGGCGGATTGTCGTCGACAACCTGAGCGGATCGATCCACGTGGTCGGGTACGACGGCGCTGAGGTTCAGCTTCTGGTCCACCGGACCTCCTACGGGGACTCGCAGGAGAAACTGGCGGAATCCAGGGCGAAGATCACGCTCGACATACGCGAGGAGCCCGGGACGATTGTCCTCTATGTGAATACCCCCTGGCGCTGCAAAGACGGCTCGGTTTCCTACAGGCTCAGGCAGGACTACGGGTATGACGCCGAAATGGACTTTGATCTCAAAGTGCCTCGCAGTTGCGATTTCGCGCTCAAGACGGTCAACAAGGGAGCCATTACGGTCTCGAACATGGCCGGCGCATTTGAAGTGGACAACGTCAACGGCGGGATCGAGATGGAAGAGATCGCGGGAGCCGGGCTTGTCTCGACTGTCAACGGGAACGTCGGCGTCCGCTTCGCCTCGAACCCGGACACCCTCTGCGCCTTCAGGACGGTGAACGGGTCCATAGAGATCCAGGTGCCGGGGGAGCTTTCGGCCGACCTCAGGCTCAAGACGTTCAACGGCGAAGTGTTCAGCGATTTCAACGTCACGGGGCTTCCGCGGCGGCTCCCCGCCTCTGAGAGGGTCGGCCGCAGGACGGTCTACCGGGGGGACGAGTACTTCTCCGTGAGAGCCGGCGGAGGCGGGCCCCTGATGCAGATGGAGACTTTGAACGGCGATATCAGGATTCTCAGATCTCACAAATAATACCGGGGCATGACAATGAAGACAATCTCTCTTTGGTGGCGTTGTGCGGCATTTGCAGCGGCGTTCGCCGGCGTGGCGGCCGCGCAGCCTTCGGTGGAGCGGATCCCGATCCCCCTGACCGATCCTTCCCGCCCCGTGATGCTGAAGGTGGGGCTTATCGCGGGGGGGATCACCGTGAAGGGGTATGCGGGGAAAGAGGTGATCGTGGAGGCGACGATGCAGCCGGATGATGAAGACGAGCCTGCCGAGAAGCCGAAAGGGACATTGAAACGGATCCCCAACACAAGCATGGGTCTGACCGCCGAGGAAGAAGACAACACGGTGAGCGTGAGCACCGGGCTTATGGGCGGGTCGCGCAGGATCGATCTTTCCATCCAGGTGCCGGTCGCGTGCTCCATGAAGATCAGCACGGTCAACGACGGCGACATTTCCGTGGAGAACGTCAACGGCGACCTGGAAGTCAACAACACGAACGGCTCCATCTCGCTCCAGAAGATCGGCGGCTCTGCCGTGGCGCAGACCGTGAACGGCGAGGTGCACGTAACGTTCACGAGCGTGAACCCCGGCAAGGCGATGTCCTTCAGCTCGCTCAACGGGGATATCGACGTGACGTTCCCCGCCTCCCTGAAGGCGAACGTCCAGCTGAAATCGGAGCAGGGGGAGATCTACAGCGATTTCGACGTACAGATGCAGAAGTCAACCGCCCGCGTGGAAAAGAACGAGAAAGGGAAGGGGACCTACCGGGTCTCCCTGGAGAAGGCGATGCGGGGGACGATCAACGGCGGCGGACAGGAGATCCAGTTCACAAATTTCAACGGGAGCATCTACATCAGGAAGGGGAGCTGACCGTACTCCCCGGGGCCGGAAAATATCCGGCTTTTGACAGGTATTCCGACAGCGGAGCCCTTCTTCTTCCTCCGGAGTGTTGACACCCAGAGTGCTTGGGACTATATTGCACGCGGTAATGAGGAAGAGCTCCGTTGGATCCCCTCGTCGGTCGAAAAGTCTCCCACTACGAGATACGCGAGCGCCTGGGCGGGGGCGGCATGGGCATCGTCTACAGTGCAGAGGACGACCTGCTGCAGCGCACGGTGGCCCTCAAATTCCTCCCCCCCGAACTTGGCAGCGACGCAGAGGCGAACGAACGCTTCATCCACGAAGCGCAGGCGGCCTCGGCGCTCGACCATCCCAACATCTGCACAATCCACGAGATCGGCCGCACGGACGACGGGCAGCTTTTTATCTGCATGGCGTTCTATGAGGGGGAAACGCTCAAGAAGAAAATCGAGCGGGGACCTTTTCCGGTCCCTGAAGCCCTGGATGTCGTCAGGCAGGTCGCACACGGTCTCGTCCGCGCGCACGAACGGGGGATCATCCACCGGGACATCAAGCCCGCGAACGTGCTTCTCACCTCCGACGGCACCGTCAAAATCGTCGATTTCGGACTTGCGAAACTGAGCGGCCGGACGGCGATCACGCGGGAGGGGATTCCGCTGGGGACCGTCTACTACATGTCCCCCGAGCAGGCCCGCGGGGAGCCCGTGGACAGGAGGACGGACATCTGGTCGCTCGGCGTGGTCCTCTATGAAATCGTCTCCGGCCGCCGTCCGTTTGACGGGGAGTACGAGAATGTCGTCATCTACCGGATACTGAACGCGGTGCCGGAGCCCCTGACGGCCCTCCGGACCGGCGTGTCGATGGAGCTCGAGCGGATCGTCTGCAAGTGCCTTGAGAAGAATCCCTCCGACCGGTACCAGCACCTCGACGAGTTCCTCGTCGACATACGGCACCTGGAAAAGGCCGCTCTCCTCCCGACACGCGTCCCCGCGGAAACAGTCCGACCGGGCAAAGCGTTCCGGCGCCGTGTACGGGGAAGGTCCGTGCTGATCGTTGCGGCCGCGTGCGCGCTTCTCCTGTTCGGCCTCGAGCTTCTTGTCAGGGAGCCTGGCAGGAGGGGGGAGGCATCCGTACGGCGAAAATCGATCGCCGTCCTCCCGTTCACGTCTATAACGCGGACGCCGGAAGATGAGATATTCGCCGACGGCATCCATGACGATATCCTGACACAGCTCTCGAAGATCAGGGACATGCGCGTGATCGGACGGACCTCCATGGTCCAGTACCGGGAGACGAGGAAACGGCTGCGTGAGATCGGGGATGAACTCGGAGCGGGCTTCATCCTTGAAGGGAGCGTGCGGCGCTCCGCCGGGACGATCCGGATCACCGCGCAGCTGATCGACGCGGAGACGGAGGGGCACCTGTGGGCCGAAGATTACGACAGGGATTTTGCCGACGTCTTTGCGATACAGAGCGAGATCGCACGGAAGATCGCCTCCTCCCTCAAATCCGTCCTGAGCCCGCTGGAAAAGAGCTCGATTGAAACCGTGCCCACGCAGGACGAGCGCGCCTATGAATACTACCTGAAGGGGAACTACTACTGGTACAACACGACGACTCCCGAGGGGAACAAGCTGGCGGCGGAGTTCTATCAGAAAGCCACCGAGATCGATTCCTCCTTTGCGATCGCCCACGCGTGTGTCGCCATCGTCAACAGCTCTCTCTACAGGTCGAACCAGGACCGGACGCCGGCGCGCCTCCGGAGGGCCGAAGAGGCACTGGCGAGGGCGTCGAACCTCGGGCCGGAGCTGCCGGAGGTCCACCACGCCAGGGGGCTTTACTTCGCGCTGATGCAGAACGATCCCGGGGCGGCCCTCAGGGAATACCATCTGGCCCTGGAGAAAAAGCCGGGGGACGCGGACGTGATGTTCGACTGCGCCTATGCGCTCGTCCGCCAGAGGAAGCTGAAGGATGCCCTCGAGTGGCTCACATGGGGCCTCGACCACGATCCCAGGGCCCTGTTCACGGGGATGCATCCTGAAATCCTCAACGCCGTGATGCGGAACTGGGACGAGGCGCTCCGGTGGGGCGATCTCTACATCTCGGGCCGGCCGAGCGACCCAAGAGGATACTACGAAAAGGCGTTCGTCCTGATGGACGGGTTCGGTGACCTCGGCAGGGCACGGGGAGCCCTGGATGACGAGGCCAGGTACGGGGCCGCCGAGATCAGGGGGAGCCGGGTATGGGCCTGGCCCCTCTGGCGGCTGGAATGCCTTGCACGGCGGTTCGACAGGGCGCTCGCGTGCCTGGGGAACGATACGTCGGACGCCTACGCGCTTGAGCGGGGGATTGCCCTTGCGTTCATGGGGAGGAACGGCGAGGCCCGGCGGTACTTTGAACGGGCGCGGCAGGCGGCCGAACGCGCGCTCGAGGCGAACGCTCCGTCCGGGGAGCTCTATGACGACCTGGGGAGAGCGCTTGCGTGGACGGGACGGACCGGCGAGGCCGTCACCGCTCTCGGGAGGGCGATCGACATGACCCCTCCCAATACGGACCAGTTCCTTGCAAGGGAGAGGCGTGAAGAGACGCTGGCCGAGGTCTACACGATTGCCGGTGACCGGAAAAAGGCGGTCGCTCAGCTCACGCTCCTCCTTCATAAACCGAGCTTTCTCACGCGCTGGAAGATCCGTCTCGACCCTCTGTACGACCGCCTCCGTGACGACCCCGGTATCCAATCGCTTCTTGCAGAAGTGCCGTAGCCTCTGATTGCCTCTGAGGAGCGAAACTCTGATATTACGCCGTAGTGGTTTCCCGATCTCTGAAATGGGCCTCTCCCCTCACGTGATTCCGTGTCAGGAGAGGTTTTTTCTTTGTGGCGCAGGATGAACCGGGAGGTATCATGGGAGAACAGAGGAAACGAATACTCCTTGTCGAAGACGATGCGATCATCGCCGCGTCGGAATCGTTGATCCTGGCCGACGGAGGGTTCGACGTCGTTCACGCGCTCAGCGGCGAGAAAGCGATCGACATTGTCCGCGAGCGCGGGGCGTCGATCGACCTTATCCTGATGGACGTCGACCTGGGGAAGGGGATGGACGGGACGCAGGCCGCAGAGGAGATCCAGGGCTTCCGCGACATCCCCGTCGTGTTCATCTCGTCGCACACCGAGAAGGAGATCGTCGAGCGGACGGAAAAAATCACCTCGTACGGGTACGTGGTCAAAGCCACGGGGGACGTCGTCCTTCTGGCCTCGGTCCGGATGGCGTTCCGGCTGTATGATGCAAAGCGCGCATTGCTCGAGAAGGAGGCAACGCTCAGGCAGAACGAGGAGAGGTTCCGGCTCGTCGCGATGAATTCGCCCGATCACATATTCTATCAGGACAGCGGCCTGCGTTACACCTGGGTCGCGAACCCCGCTTCACCGCTCGCGCTGGCCGTCCGGGAGGGGAAGACCGATATCGATTTCTTCGGGAAGGAGGAGGGAGAGCGGGTCGAGTCCGTCAAGAGGCACGTCATGGCGGCCGGCGTGAGCGCCCGCACGGAGGTCTATCTCATCAGCGAGAACGGGACGAAGACTCTCTATGAAGGATTCTACGAGCCGAGGCGGGACAACGACGGCCGCGTCATCGGCCTGACGGGCTATGCCCGGGATATCTCGGACCGGAAGCGTGCCGAGGAGGCCCTGCGCCGTTCCGAGGAGAAGTTCAGGAACATATTCGAAAACGCCCCCCTGGGGATATTCCAGTCAACGTTCGAAGGGAAGATCCTGAGCGCAAATGCAACCGCCCTGAAGATGTTCGGCTACGGGGAGGAGGAGATGCGTGAGCACGGCGCCCTCAATATCGCTCCCGCGCTCTTTGTCGACCCGGCCCGGCGCGTGTCGATGATCGAAGCGGCGAAACGCTCGACGACATTTGTCACGGGAGAGGTCAAGTACGTGCGGAAGAACGGATCGCAGTTTACGGCAAACCTCTCTATGCGGGGAGTGCGGGACGGTGCGGGCACCCCCTGCATGCTTGAAGGGTTCATTGAGGATATCACGGAGAGGAAGCGGCTCGAGTCGATCATGCGCGAGAACGAGGAGCGGCTGCGTGAAATCACCGACAACATGATGGACATGGTGATCAGGATCGACCTCGACACCGTCTTCCGTTACGTCTCCCCCTCCCACGAACGTGTGCTCGGTTACCGCCCCTTTGATCTGCTGGGGACCCGCGCGTCCGACCTGATCCACCCGGATGACCGGGCCGAGGTCGTGGAGAAGATGAAGGAAATGCTCAGGGAGGGGAGGGGGACATTGCGCTTCCGTTGCCGTCACAAGAACGGAGAGTACCTCTGGCTGGAATCAACGGGGAGGTCCGTCGCAGGCGAGTCCGGGGAATCCATCGGCGCGGTCATCGGGAGCCGCGATATCACGCAGCGGCAGACTGCGGAAGACCGGCTCCTGGAATCGCTGAAAGAAAAGGAGATACTCGTCAAGGAAGTGCTCCACCGGGTGAAAAACAATCTCAATCTCGTCGCAAGCCTCCTGAACCTTCAGGCGGGCTACGTCGTGGCGCCGGACGACGCCGTGCTCTTCCGCGAGGCGCGCGACAGGATTATCGCGCTCGCCCGCATCCACGAGAACCTCTACGGGTCGCGCAATCTCGCCCATGTCGACTTCCGGTCCTACGTTGCCGATATCATCAGGAACCTCTCGGAAGC
>DATJPH010000103.1:0-4492 GCA_035506475.1 Bacteroidota bacterium
TCGACGGCATACTCTCGCTCGCCGCAGTGAAAGCTACACCCGAAGAAGTCATCGCGGGAACGGAGCGGGGGATCCTCGTTTCAACGGATTTCGGTTCGCGGTGGAGTCCGCCCGCGGGGGAACTCCCTGCGATCGCGACGCGCGCGGTCGCCGCCGGTGCGGGGTCCCGCTCGACGATTTTCGCATACGGGAACGGCATGGGGCTCCGTGCCTCCGACGACAACGGCGCGTCGTGGCGCGATGCGGATATGAAACTCGCGGGCTCGACGGTCAGCGTCATCTCGGCCGACGCACAGGGGGAGCACGTCTTCGCCGCCACGGGGAACGTGTGCATGGCGTACGCGCCTGGGGACCGTGCCGGCTGGTCCGACGCGGGCCCCGGGATCACGGGGGGGGACATCCGCTCGATCTCCGTCGATCCGACCGTGCGGGGCCTCCTGTACGCCACGACCCCGGGAGGGGTGTTCCGTTCGAGCGACAACGGCGGGTCGTGGCAGGCCGCACCGCGCTCGCTGGAGATCTCACCGTACCTCTTTGAAGCACATCCCTCGATCACAACGCGTGTGTTCATGGCCGGCGATCAGGGATTGTTCGTGTCGACCGACCGCGGGCGGACCTGGGCTCAATCCCGCCCTCTGGGCAACACGTGGGCCGTCCACTCCCTCACGTTCAGTCCTTCGAACGCCGGCACGATCATCGGCGCCACGTCGAACGCCGGAGTGATCGTCACGCGCGACGGGGGGTTCACCTGGGAGCCGGCGCGCTACGGGATCACCGGCGACAGGGTCGAGCTCGTCGCCCTCGACGACAGCGACCCCGACACGTACTATGCCTACATGCACGACGGCGAGTGTTACCGCTCGCTGAACAAAGGCCTCGAGTGGAACAGGTACAGCCCGCCGTGGAAACGCACGGAGCGTGTCCTCCTCTCGGCCGACCCGCGCGTCCCGAACAGCATCGTGGCGTTCGTCGACAACCGCCAGGTGTACTACTCCCCTTCCGGCGGCGGCACCTGGTTCAGGGTGTTCACCGCGGACCTGCACGCGCCGGCGACGGCGCTCTGCTGGAATGCGGCGACGTCGACGCTCTACGCGGGGGGGCGGGACCGGGGCGTGCTGAAACTGTACCTGGGGAAGAGAATCCGCGACATACTGGGGGAGTGACCTGCGGAAGCAATCATGCACCCCTGCAGACCAGTTCACCGGAGAGACGGCCCATGACATCCGACATCGTCACAGTCACGCGCGAACAGGGGTATGCACTCGTCCGGCTCAACCGGCCGGAGGTGCTCAACGCGATCTCCGTGCAGCTCATGACCGACCTCGTCGCGGCGCTCGAGGAATCAGACGCCGACGATGCGGTGCGATGCATCATCCTCACGGGAAACGAACGGGCCTTCGCCGCGGGCGCGGACATCCGGGAGATGGCGGACGCCTCCGCCGTCGACATGCTCGCGCGCGACCAGTTCGCCCGGTGGGACAGGATCCGGCGCATCGGTAAGCCGATCATCGCGGCGGTCGGCGGATTCGCCCTGGGGGGAGGATGCGAGCTTGCCATGGCCTGCGACATGATCATCGCGTCCGAGACCGCGCGGTTCGGCCAGCCGGAGATCACCATCGGCGTCATCCCGGGTGCCGGGGGAACGCAGCGGCTCACGCGCGCGGTCGGGAAAGCGAAGGCGATGGAGATGGTTCTCACCGGCAGGATGATCACCGCGGACGAGGCCCTCCGGTGGGGGCTTGTCAACAAGGTGGTCCCCGCGGAGTCGCTCCTGGGGGAAGCCCGGGCATGGGCCGCGGAGATCGCCTCGCTCCCCCCCCTGGCGGTCCGCCTGGCGAAGGAAGCGGTCCTCAAGTCGTTCGACACGACGATCGAAGGGGGGCTGGCCTTCGAACGGAAGAACTTCTACCTCCTGTTCTCCAGCGAGGACCAGAAAGAGGGGATGCGCTCATTCCTCGAGAAACGGAGGCCACAGTGGAAAGGACGCTGAACGGGAGCGCGCGCCCGTCCTACGAGACGATCCTGCAGGCGGCGGACGGCGGGGTCCTCACGCTGACGCTGAACAGGGAGAAAACCTTCAATGCGCTCAACGACGTGATGAAGAAGGAGCTCGGCGAGGCCCTGCGCGAGGCCTCGCGTGACCCGGCGGTCCGCTGCGTGGTCCTCCGGGGCGCGGGCGAAAAGGCCTTCTGTTCGGGACAGGATCTGAAGGAGCACCAGGGGACCGGGCGCTCGCTCAGGGAATCGCTCGAGCGGACGTACAACCCGCTCATCCGGCGGATGCGGGAGATGGAGAAGCCGATCATCGGCATGATCAACGGCGTGGCGGCGGGGGCGGGCTGCAGCATCGCGCTTGCCTGCGATATGCGCATCATGTCCTCCCGGGCCGTGCTCATCGAGGTGTTCGCCCGGATCGGCCTTGTCCCGGATTCAGGATCGCACTGGTTCCTGCCGCGCCTTGTCGGCATGGCGCGCGCGTTCGAATACGCCGCGACCGCAAGGGACATTCCCGCCGAGGAGGCCGAACGGGTCGGGCTCGTCAACAGGGTCGTCCCGCCGGAACAGCTCGAGGCCGTCACCATGGAGCTCGCACGGTCGCTCGCCGGGGGTCCGACGCGGGCGATCGGGCTCATCAAGAGGACGCTCAACAGGGCTCTCTCGACCGACCTCGGCGCGCTCCTGGAGTACGAGGCGGCGATTCAGGAGATCGCATCCTCGACGAACGACCACAGGGAGGGGGTGGCGGCGTTCATGGAGAAGCGGAAGGCCGCCTTTACAGGCACGTGAAGGCGGTTGATTCTCCGCCATTTTCTTTCTATTATTTTTCCGGGAAACCGGTCCGTTCATTACAAACGAGGAGAGCGCATGCAGACACCCGCGCGTGCAACGCGTCCGGCCGCCGAACGTGAGGCGGTCATGCAGGCCAGGCTGTCCCGGAAGGAATCGATCGAAAACGTCGACGAGATGAGCGACGAGTATTTCGATCTCCTGACGAACCTGATGACGCAGCAGGCCGACTCGGAACTCGCCGGGGGGTTCGGGTACGTCCCGTGGATCATGAAGGCGCCGACGACGGAAGAAAAACTCGTCGTTTCGCAGATCGTGAGGGACGAAGTGCGGCACGGTCGCGCCATGTACCGGCTCCTCGAAGACATCGGCGTCCCGGTTGACGATTACGTCGAACAATTTGATTTCACGTACAGGGTCGAGGGTCAAACGGACCTCGGCGCGACGCGCGCCGGGACGGACAAGCGCGTCAATATCTTCTACTACTCGATCGACTCCTGGGCGGATTTCGTGATGTTCAATTTCCTCATGGACCGGGGAGCCGGGCACCAGCTCGAAGACGTCAAGCAATCCTCCTACGGCCCCTGGCGGCGGGAAATCGACAGGATATTCAAGGAAGAGCAGACCCACGTCGCGCACGGCGACTACTGGGTGAAACGCCTTGCGGGGGGAAGCGCCACACGGGGCGAGATCCAGGCTGCGCTGGAGCGGTGGTGGCCGCGCGTCATGGCGATATTCGGCAGGCCGGGGTCCCGGAAGAACGCGCGGTACCGTGCGCTCTCGCTCAAGATACGGGACAATCACCAGGTACGGCTGGATTTCGAACACGAGGTCAGGGAAAAGGCCGAGAAGTGGGGACTCGTGATCCCGCACTGGACGCCGGACTGGGAGCGGATCCCGGACGACGCAGTGATCTCCGGATAGGAGGTCTATGAAGAAAACCGTCGGCATCATCGGGGCAGGCACCATGGGAGGCGGTATCGCCCAGGTCGCGGCGCTGGCGGGTTTCGAGGTCCTTCTCCATGACGTTTCGGCCGAGGCGCTCAAGGCCTGCATGGAGCGCATCAAGGCGGACCTGCGCGCAGCGATGAAGAAGGGGAAAGCCACAGCCTCCGACGCGACGGAGGCGCTGACGCGCATCAGGCCCCGGCGTGCATTCAACGACCTGGGGGCCGCCGACATCGTGATCGAGGCCGCGGTGGAGGATCTCGCCGTCAAGAGGGAGATATTCAACGCCCTCGACAGGATCGTCGCGCCGAGCGCCGTGCTTGCCACCAACACCTCCTCCCTTTCCATCACCTCGATCGGCTCGCTGACAAAGACGCCTGAAACCGTCGTCGGGATGCATTTCTTCAATCCCCCCGTGCAGATGAAGCTTGTGGAGATCGTCAGGGGGAGCAGGACGTCGGAGGAGACCGTGCGCACGGTCCACGAGACAGCGCTCGCCATGGGGAAAACCGCCGTCTTCTGCAACGACACGCCGGGATTCATCGTCAACCGGGTCGCCCGCCCCTTCTACGGCGAGGCGCTCCGCATCCTCGGCGAAGGCGTCGCCACCGTCGAACAGGTCGACAGGATCGCACGGCTCTCGGGCGGGTTCAGGATGGGGCCGTTCGAGCTGATGGATCTCATCGGGATCGATGTGAACTACGCCGTCACACAATCCGTCTACGAACAGTTCTTCCAGGAGCCCCGCTTCCGTCCC
>DATJPH010000104.1:0-9562 GCA_035506475.1 Bacteroidota bacterium
TTCCCCACAACCAGCTCCAGATCATGGACTACAACAGGGTGGTGCGGGATCTCAACGGGATGTCTCCGGAGAAGTTCCTTGCCGAGGTCGGCAAGACGTTCGACGTGACGGAAGGCCCGCACCCCGCCTGGCCCGGCGGCAAGGGAGAGTACGGCATGTACGTGAACGGAACCTGGTACACGCTGCATGCGCCGGGCGATCTCCTGGCCGAGCCTGATCCGGTCAACCGTCTCGACGTGTCGATCCTCCAGAAGGAACTCCTCGGGCCCGTGCTCGGGATCGACGATCCGCGGACGAGCAAACGGATTGATTTCGTGGGAGGGATACGCGGGCTGGCGGAACTCGAGCGGCGCGTCAATTCGGGGGAGATGGCGGTGGGGTTTGCGCTCTTCCCGACGTCGATCGAGGAACTTCTTGCAATTGCGGATGCCGGAAAAATCATGCCTCCGAAGTCCACCTGGTTTGAGCCCAAGCTCCGGGACGGCGTCGTGGTGCACTTCCTGAGCTGACCACATTGCTCAGCCGGGGACGTCTTCCTCGATCACCGCGTCGGCCTCAATCTCGACGAGCCAGTCGGGGTCTATGAACCGTGACACCTGCACGATCGTGTTTGCGGGGCGTATCTCCCGGAACACCTCGCCGTGCGCCGCAGCGACAACCTGCCAGTCCTCGATCCGCGTAAGCATGATCCTTGTCCTCACCACCTGACGGAGCGAGGACCCCGCACGCTCGAGCGCCGCGGCGATGATTTCGAGGCACCGCTTCGCCTGGGCACCCGCGTCGCCCCGTCCGACGGTTCGCCCGTCCGGCCCCAGGGGCGCGGTGCCGGACACCGCAACGATCGTTCCGGCGCGGACCGCCCGGGAGATGCCGATCTTCGGTTCGTACGGACTGCCGCTGGAGACGAGTGTTCGCATGATGGCGCTCCCCTTTGATCAGAGTTCCTTGATCAGCTTCACGACCTTCCAGACGAAATTGATGTCCTTCTTCTTCACCGTGAACGGCTCGAATTCCGGATTGAGGGGAATCAGGTGGATGTAGTTCCCCTCGAATTTGACTTTCTTGAGCGTATCTTCTTCGTTGACCCTCACGACACAGATGTCGCCGCTCCGTGCCTCGGATTGAGGACTGACAACGACGATGTCCCCGTCCTCGATCCGCGGCGCCATGCTGTTTCCCTTCACCTTCAGGGCGAACGCTCCCGGGTCTTTCACGTCGTCGACGGTGACGTAGTGATCCACGTAGTCCGGGTGGAACATCGTCGCGACCTTCCCGGCGGGGACCGACGAGACCAGTGGCAGCTCCGCAAGCTGCAGTTTCTTCCTCGGCGAGGCCGGCAGCGGGTAGACGTTCTCCGGGCGGCCGACAGCGGCATACATCTCTCCCTCGCCCGTCAGGAGCCAGTTCGGCACGACGTTCGTCACCCTGGCGATTTTCGTGATCGCGATCCCGTCGGGGACCTGCTCCCCCTTTTCCCACCGCTGCAACGTCCGTGTCACAACCCCGACCTTGAGCGCAAGCGTGTACTGGTCCATGGTCTTGCTCTCCCGGGCCGTCCGCAGCCGTTCTCCGATCGTCGATTTCATGGCACCCCGCTGACAATAATGTCTGTAGAGGACTTGACAAGACGACATTTATGTCGTATCTTGACTGGCGCAATGTAGTGAATTCCCGGCGTTCTGTCAAGTCATCTCCGGAGGTCGCATGCACAGCGAGAAGGCCGTCTACCGGGTCGGTCCTGGCGGGTGGGAGCACGAAGTGTTCGATGCCCTGTTTTATCCCAGGGAAAATGCCTCGTCGGCGGAGAAACTGAATTTTTTCGCACGGCACTTCCAGACGGTCGAGGTCCGCTCGACGTTCTGGGACGACTCCCTCACGGGCTCAGACGCGGAGGAATGGATCAGGGCCCTCGGCGACCGTCCGGGGTTCCTCTTTAATGTCAAACTCCACCAGACGTTCACACATGGAAGGTCGCTCCGCCCCGACCTGACACGGAATGTCAGGCAGGTGCTCCAGGGGCTCTCCAGGGGGAACCGTCTCGGCTCCCTCCTTGTCCAGTTCCCCTATTCGTTCACGAACACCGGAGCGAACCGCCACCACATCGTCAGGATCGCGGAAGTCTTTTCAGGATTCCCTCTCCACGTGGAGTTCCGACACCAGTCGTGGAACCAGGAAGGGCTCGTGGCATTTCTCCGGGAACATGCCCTGGGGATCGTCGGCGCGGATATGCCGCGCATCCGGCAGTACATGCCGTTCATCACCGCCGTGTGCGGGGATGCGGCATATCTCAGGCTCCACGGACGGAATGAAAAAGGGTGGATGCTCAACGGGTACGACGCGCGGTACGACTACCAGTACAACTCCCGGGAGATCCGCGAGATCACACGACGCCTGCGCGGCCTCGAAGGACGCTGCCGGACCGTCACGGTCATCTGCAACAACAACACGGGGGGGAAGTCCCTCCCCGTCGCCTTTCAGATCCTCTCTGCCCTCAGGGAAGGGAAGCCCGTCCCGATACCTGAGAGGACGCTCAGGGCGTTCCCTTTCCTCCGGCCGATCGCCGCGCCGGATGCCGGAGAGACGCTCCTCCCCGACGGCGACTACCGCCGCGCGATCTGACGCTCATCGGAGCGCGGCGGCACTCCGGATTTCGGCGAATTCCCCTCTGAATTCTCATTCCTGAGAATCTTCTTTCATTCGTCTTGCGTTAGGCGCGGAAACAGCGCATCTTCCTGTGGAAAAGATGGCACAGCTGTTGAAGTCCTCCGTGCGAGAACGAGGGACACACATCAGCCCGGGAGCCTCTCCCCATGAATGATGAACACGACCGGGGCGCCGACGAGTCAGTCAGAAGCGAGCCCTCGAGCGTTCCCTTTCCGCCAGCGGACGCGGAGCAGAAGATCTACGAAATTTTGAAGACCTCCCCCGCGATCCTCTTCACGCAGGACACATCACTCCGCTACACCTGGTTCTTCGATCCGAGGGACCCCGGTCCCAAAATTGCCGGGTCGTTCATCGGCAAGAGCGACGCTGACCTGTACACCCCCCAGAACGCGCAGAAGCTCACCGAGATCAAGAAGCGGGTCCTCCAGACGGGGAGAGGATGCCGGCAGGAAATGACGCATGCAGGCGAGGAGGGTGAGAGACATTTCGAGCTCACGCTCGAGCCGCTTCACGACGAGTCCGGCAACGTCTCCGGCATCAGCGGGATGGCGATGGACATCACCGACCGCCGTCTCGCGGACAGGGAGATCAGGCTTCTTGCGCAGACCGTCGCCTCCACGCGCGACTCCGTCGCGCTCATCGACAAGCAGGGGCGGATACTCTTCGTCAACGACTCCATCCAGATACTCCTCGGCTGCGACCAGCACGAGCTCATCGGGCAGGATATCTCATCGATCGGCGCACCCCTGCCGGGGACCCCGATGAGAGAACAGATCGTGCGCGATGCCGTCGACGAAAGCTGGCATGGCGAGTGGACGGCCCGCAAGAAAGGCGGACCGGAGTCTCCCCTCGACGTGTGGCTCTCCCCGCTCCGGAACGAAGAAGGGGAGCCGACCGCGTTCGTCGCCGTGGCACGCGACCTGACCGAACGGAAGCGGGCTGAACGGATCCAGACGGCCACCTACCGGATCGCCGCTGCGGTGAGCACGACGGACAACCTCTACGAGCTCTACCGGGCAATCCACGAGATCGTCGGGGAGCTGATGCCCGCCCAGAACTTCTACATCGCCGTCATCGACGACCAGACGGGGCTCCTGTCCTTCCCCTATTTTGTCGACGAACTCGACAGGGCGCCCGCTCCCCGCGCGGCCGGGAAAGGGCTCACCGAGTATGTGATCCGGACCGGCGAGCCCCTGCTCGCCTCCCCGGAAGTCTTCAGGGAAATGGTCGAAGGGGGGCTCGTGGAAGCACTGGGGGCTCCCTCGCTCGACTGGCTCGGCGTGCCGCTTTCGACGTCCGGACAGACCAGGGGAGCACTCGTCGTCCAGAGCTATTCGGAAGGGGTCAGATTCCGCCGGGAGCACTATGACATCCTTGCGTTCGTCTCGACGCAGATCGCGATGGCCATCGAACGGAAGCGCTCGGAAGAGGCCGTGCGCGAGAGCGAGGCCCTGCTCCAGACGGTGTTCGAAAGCCTCCCCTTCGAGCTCTGGGTGTGCGATAACGACGGGCGCTACGTGATGCAGAATCCCACGTCGGTCGCACGATGGGGCTACCAGATAGGGAAACGGCCCTCCGAAACAGGACTTGACCCCTCGGTCGTACAGCAGTGGGAGGAAAACAACAGGCGCGCCTACGGCGGCGAGATCGTCACGGGGGAGACGCAGTATAACGAAGGGGAGCGGACAGTCCATGTCTACAACATCATCGCGCCGATACGCCAGGACGGCGCCGTCCGCGGGATCATGGGGATGAACATGGACATCACCGACAGGAAGAACCTGGAGCAGCAGCTCCTGCAGTCGCAGAAGCTCGAGTCCCTGGGAACGCTCGCCGGCGGCATTGCCCACGATTTCAACAATATCCTCGGCATTATCATGGGGCATGCCTCACTGCTGGGGGAGCTGGCGGCGAACCCCGCGAGGCTCTCCAGAAGCGCCGGCGCCATCGAAAAGGCGGCGAACCGGGGAGCGGCGCTCGTCCGGCAGATTCTGACGTTTGCCAGAAAGGCGAACGTGGTGTTCGAGCCTGTCAATATCAACGAGATCGCCTCCGAGCTCGGACGCATGATCGAGGAAACCTTCCCCCGTACGATCGCGATCACGCTCAATCTCGCGCCCGACCTCCCCCCCGTGGACGGGGACCGGACGCAGCTCCACCAGACGCTGCTGAACCTCTGCGTCAACGCCCGTGATGCGATGCCCTCCGGCGGATCCCTTTCGATCACCACGGAGAGGATCCGCGACAAGGGCGGGCCCCAGGGGTGGTTCGCCCGTCTCACGGTCTCCGATACCGGATCGGGGATGGACGAGGCAACGAAGCGGAGAATCTTCGAGCCCTTCTTCACGACGAAGGAACCCGGCAGGGGGACCGGCCTCGGCCTTTCCGTCGTATACGGGATCGTCCAGAGCCACAGGGGGGCCATCACGGTCGATTCCACCCCAGGGAAGGGGACGAAGTTCCGGCTCGATTTCCCCATCCCCCCTTCCGCGGTGATACAGGACGCCGAGATGCGGAAGGCCGAACTTTCGCGGACGCGGGGGACGGAGACGCTGCTTGTCGTGGAGGACGAGGAGATGCTCTCGGAACTCCTCAAGGCTTCGCTCGAGGCCCTCGGCTACACGGTCATCACGGCCTCCAGCGGCGGACAGGCCCTGAGCATTTACGAATCGCTGGGCGAGCATATCGCACTCGTGATCAGCGACCTTGGACTCCCGGGGATGAGCGGGCGCGACCTCTTCCTGAAGATCAGGGGGATCTCCCCCTCGGCGCGCGTCGTGATCGCCACGGGGTACCTCGACCCCGGCACAAGGACGGAGCTCCTTGCGCTCGGTGCGTGCGGCTTCATCCAGAAGCCGTATCTTCCGGACGATGTCGCCCGTGCGATACGTGAGGCGTTGAAGGGTGCGAAAGAGAAACAGGAGTGAACACCGGCTACGGGGGGATCCGGGGGGCGGTGCTGAGCTCAGGTGCGGCCGGTTTTCCTGATCTTCCCTCCGGCGCGTCGGAACGGGGGCCGTCCCTTTCTTCCCGGTGGGATGCCCCCCCTCGGCCGGGGAGGCGGGATGCCGGGGAGGACGAACGAACCCTGGTACTCGTACCTGTCGGGCCCGGGGGCAAGCCCGGCTTTCGCGGGGAGCCGGAAGACCTCATCGGCAATTGCGCGCGTCACCTCGGTTTTCCTGAGAACGCGCTCCTGGTATTTCTTCGACCAGAGATGTTTCCCCCCCCGGAGTCCGTGAGCGGATTCCGAATCCTTCCGAAATGCGGTCAGGAATACCTTCATGTCGGAGGATTCCTCTTTCCCCCTCACAAGGAGTACGAGGCGGTCGGGGAGGAAACAGTACGCGTAGACTTCGAAGAAATGCGCGTGGCATGACGCGCGCAGGACGTCGAGCGTCGGTATCACCGTCTCCTTTTCACCGAGGGAGGTGCACGAAGGGTGCGCAAGAAGCGTAATGAGGTACCGGTGCATCCCCCGGTAGTTAAACCTCGTCCCGGGCTCTCCTCCCCCTCCCGGTAGACGCATTTCCGTCACCATCCCCATCAGATGATTCCCTTCATGAGCCCCCCGTCGACGTTGACGGTGGTCCCGCTGATGTAGCTCGCCCGTTCGGAAGAGAGAAAGACGATGACGCCGGCGAGCTCTTGGGGCGTTCCGAGCCGCCCTGCCGGGATTCCTTTCCCCATCTTCTCGATATATTCCGCCTGTGTGATCCCCGCCGCCTTTGCCCGGCTGGCACCGATCTCTTTCTGCCGGTCGGTCAGGATGAATCCGGGGGCGACGCTGTTGACGAGTATCCCCTCCCGCGTGAACTGATTCGCCAGGACTTTCGACAGGCCCAGTATGCCCGGACGCACGGTCGAAGAAATGACGAGATCGTCGATCGGCTGTTTGGCGGTCACCGACGTGATATTGACGATCCGGCCCCAGTGCTGCTTCCGCATGACCGGCAGGGCCTCCCGGATGCACCGGATCGTGCTCATCAGGTTCAGGTCGATCCCCCGCTGCCAGGTCCTGTCGTCAAGGTCCGCAAACGCCGCGACGGGGGGACCTCCCGCATTCGTGACAAGGATGTCGATCCGCCCGAAGGAGCGGAGCGCGGCCCGGAACAGCCGCCTGATGTGCTGCGGCTTCGTCAGGTCTGCGGCCACGTCGAGCACACCGGCACCGCCTGCAGCAAACGCCCGGATGTCTTTCGCGGCGGCGGCAAGCCGGCGTGCGTCGCGCGAACAGATCACGACATGCGCACCCTCGCGCACGAATTCCTCTGCGACCGCCCTGCCGAGCCCCTGGCTCGCCGCACAGACGACCGCGACCCTGCCGCGCAGCCCCAGATCCATATATCCTCCTTACCTCGAGCGTTCAGATAGACGCGAAAGTCTCAGAGAGTCACGCCCCGGGCGCGAAGCTCTTCCCCGATCCTGCGGACGGCTTCTTCGACGCTGATCCCGAGCCGCGCCCCTGAAGTCCTGACAGCGAATTCGAGCGAGTCACGGCGCGTCGTGAGAAAACGCCAGATGTTATACCCCAACCGGTCGCGGTCGTGAGGGTCGGCCGCGGGAATGCCGCTGACGCTGGCATACGCGATGCTCTCAAGAGACCCCTGGTCCGCGGCTTTAACCGCCGAAGGTGCTTTCGTGGTCATGCATGTCCTCCCTGCAGTGTGTAATATAGGCAAACTGCCCGCAAAAAGTCAGAACCGGTACCCGATGACAAAATACCAGATGATCGGTCCCTGCTGCACCGGATCGCTCGGGAGATCCCTGTTGAAAAAGAAACTCTTCCCGGCCCCGACCGCCGCCTGGCCGATCGGCGTGTCGAAGGCAAGCTCCAGCCCCAGCCCGTGCCGGAGCGTGCTGAATTTGATTTCCTCGGGGAGTTCGCTGATCGTCCCCAGGTCGTACCGGACGCTGAGATACGTCTCGAAGAGGATCTTGAACGGAAGGAAATACCTGTACTCCATGTTCATCAGGAGCAGTTCCCTCCCCCTCCGGTCGTCCTCGCGCGTCCCGAAGAAACTGTCAAGCCCCCCGAGCCTGAATTCCTGCGCGAAGGGCATCGTCTTGTCGGCAAATCCCATCGTGAACCGCGGATGGATTGTATGGCGCCCCCCCCAGGTCGTGAACGTCTCGTACATCACCTTCAGCGAGTTGTAGCTGATGTTGCTGCCGAGACCGTCGACGGCGAATTCGTACGAAATGTCGAGCCCCACGCCGCTCAGGGGGAACGGGGACCTGTCCTTTGTGTCGACGATGGTTCCCAGCCGGAAGAGCGCCAGGCGGTACTGGTCCTCCAGGGCATCCGCTCCGGCCAGGCTCCTGACTTTCACGTTCTCGAGTATGAATTCCAGCGTCGCGTTCCCGAGCCGCTCGAGCTGTGTGCCGAAGGAGAGGTTCACGCCGTAGCGCATGTCCCGGTATTCCCCGGTGATGTCGCGCGTCCAGTGGTACTGCTCGGTCTGCAGCCCGTCGGCGAAGATGTAGCTGTCCAGCGTCTTGATGAACCCCCCCACCCCGAACGTGAGGTAGGAGTTTAACAGCCTCCGCGCCTTGTACTCCAGAATCAGATCGACGTTCCTCTGTCCGCCGGCGAACGTCAGACCGAGGTCCATCCCCGAACCCTGGAAGTTCTCGTCGCGAATGTCAAGGAGGCCCTGGAGGTAGCGTTCATTGTCGGCCCGCGTCCCGATCCTGACAAGCTGCGAGGGGCGTTCCTGGAGGCGGATTGTCAGAACGGGCTGTCCGGCTTCATAGGAGACCTCGAGGTACACGAAATCAAACAGCGTGGTGCTCGCAATGTTGGTGATCCCCTTCCTCGCTTTGTCGATCTGGAAGATATCTCCCGCGTGCAGCGGGAACTCGCTCAGGACGAACGCGTCGCGCGTCCTGATCCCCCCCTGAACGTCGATGGCGTGGATCACCCCTTCGTTGATACGGCAATGCAGGATGCCGGCCGGCTGTTCGAACCATGTCGTGTCGACCCTCGCGAGCGAATAACCTGCGGCCCTGTAGAGCCGGAGGATCCCCTCGAGTGTCACGCGGACCGAATCGGTGTTGAGCGGAAGACCCCGCAGCGCCGCCATCAGGGGCTCGAAACGGGCCGACGGCATGAGGAGATTCCCGTCGAACTGCACCCCGCGGAGGAGCGGATATTCCCCCAGGCGGAACGTCACGCGCGTCTTTCCGCTGTCGGTCTGCACGTCGGCGGCAACGTCCCGGTATCTCCCCGAGGCGTACAGCTCCTCCACGTCCGCCCGGAGCTCGCGGAGCGTGACAACGCCCAGCGCCGCCTGCTGCTCCACCGCGGAGCGGAACGCCTCGGGGGGGGGCGACCCCGCGAAGGCCACGGTCACCCCCGTGAACATCCTGCCGGCCGAATCCCCCTCCGCCTGCATCAGGGCGAGCTTGCGCGCATACAGTGTAAGGAGCTCCGGCATGCTCTCTTCCGTCGCGATCTCACCCTGCCGGATCAGCGTGTCGAGACCGTGGAAATCAGAGGAGAGATGATCGCCCACGTTCGGCGTGATCACGATGTCCGCGCCGGGGAGCTGGAGCTTGTTGGCCTGGTTCATCATGATGCTGATGATCTGGTCGGCAGTCTGCCAGGGGGCGCCGAATATTTTGTCGCGGGGGCGGAGACCGCTCGTCGAGTTGACGACGATGACAAGATCGTATCCCTTGCTGCGGGCAACGTCGACCGGGATATTGGACAGGAGACCCCCGTCCACCAGCTCCATGCCGTTCTTCTCGATCGGGCGGAAGAGGAGGGGAAACGTGGCGCTTGCCCGGAGCGCCTCCGCCAGAGAGCCGTCTTTGAGGACCACGCGCGCCCCCGACACGAGATCCGTCGCCACCGCCCGGAAGGGAATCTTCAGATGATCGAAATCAGGGACCG
>DATJPH010000105.1:0-6285 GCA_035506475.1 Bacteroidota bacterium
GTCGACTCATCCCACTTTGTGACCGCGTATGTCGATTTTGCTTTCATGATTTCTCCTCGGATTGTGCGGTTACCGCGTGGCGGGGCAGGAAATGGAGAGCGTGTACGCGCTGTCCGAACTGCACAAGGCAACTACCGTCAGCAGGGGCCTCGCGGGATCATACATGTATGCCGACCCCGGGGAGATCCCTTCAATGGCGGCAACGGTCTCCCGGAGGGTTCTCCCGTTGAGGCGGACCTCATGCGGCGCGGTGCCGAGCCGGTGAACCTCAATAATGTACGTCCGGCGCTGTATCTTCCCTTTGAACGTGCCTGTCGAACGGCCGATACCGACAGTGCAATGCATCTCCCCGTTCGCCTCTTCCGCGGATTGCGTAAATGTCGTGACCGCGAATCCGCCGTGCTGGTACGCCGTCGTCTTCCCGTCATCTTCGTAAAGAACGTCGGGGTCCGGCTTTGCAGGTCCCGGGTACACACAGAGCGTGAGCGTATCAAGCGGACGTTCGTCCGAATAGCGCATCGGGGGAGCAAGCGGGATAATGCTCCCCGCCCTGACGAAGAGCGGGATCCTGTCAAGCGGCGCCTTTTCAACAACCGTGCGGTTCCCCCGGACGCCCTCGTCGGTCCAGTAGTTCACCCACCCGCCTTCGGGAAATACGACGCTCTTCGTCCGCTCACCCGCGCTCACGACAGGCGAAACAAGCATATCGTCCCCCCAGAGATACGTGGAGCTCTCGTCCGCGAATGCGCTGTCACGGGGGTACATCATGACGAGCGGGCGCGCAAGAGGGAGACCGGTGAGATAATTCCGGTAAGCCATCGAATAATTGTACGGGAGGAGCCTGTACCGGAGTGTGAGCATCTCACGGCAGATATCCTCCGCCTCCCGGCCGAAGCGCCAGGGCTCAGTCGGCGCGCCGTTCACGACCTCCCCCGCGCCGTGGGCACGCGTGACGGGGGTGAAGACGCCGAATTCCATCCAGCGGATGTAGAGCTCCGGCGTGGTGGGATTGCGCGCATAGCCGCCGATATCCGAATTATGGTAGGCGAGGCCGGATAACCCCATATTCAGGAGCATCGGAAGCTGTACACTCAGCCCGCCGAAGCTCCTGGAGACGTCCCCCGACCATGTGATGACGCCGTACCGCTGGATCCCCGCGAAGCCGGACCTCGTGAGGTTGAATACCCGCTCGCCGGGGCGGAAGCGATTCATCCCCTCAAATACAGTCTTCGCCCAGAGGAGGTCGTATATATTGTGGACCTTCGCGGCAGTCCCAAGATAGTGGATCATGTCGTCCGGATGGCGCTCCGGCTCGCCGAGATCCGTCCAGAGCCCGGCAACATAGCGCCCGAGGAATGACGGATGCTTGCTCCACCACCAGCGGCCCGCCGCGGGATTTGTCATATCGAAGAGCGATGCGTTGCAGCCGCCGCACGACCACCATTTGTCGAGCGTATACGTTCCTCCCTGGCGGTCCCGGGCAAGAAACCCGAGCCTGGACGCCTCGGCGTAGTTCACAGAAGTCTCGACAACGTACGGCTCGGTGATCAGCACGGTCTTGAAGCCTTCGCGGAGGAAGTCTTTTTCCATCCCTTCAGGATCGTGCCATGATGAGGTGTCCCACGCCAGGTCCCCCATCGCGCGGAACCACTTCAGGTCCAGGACGATCGCGTCGCAGGGGAATCCCTCCGTCCGCATCGTATGAACGATACCCCGGGCCTCTTCTTCGTTCACGTAGCGGTTCTTCGACTGGATGTAGCCGAACGCCCAGCGGGGTGGGAGCGGCTGCCTCCCCGTGAGCCACGTATAGCGTTCGATCAGACGCGTGAGCGTCGCGCCGGCAATAAGATAGTATGTGAGACGTCCCCCCTCCGCGGCGTACGAGAGGACTGTGCTGTCCGTGGCGCCGATATCGAAACGGCCCTTGTACGTGTTGTCGAAAAAGAGGGCGTAACCGCCGGTCGAGGCGATAAACGGGACGTTGATGTTCATCGTTGAGAGGGGCGTCGCATATCCCCCCGTCTGCGTATTGTAGCAGGTGAATGCCTCCCCCCTGAGGTCGAGCCCTCTCCCCCTCTCCCCTGTTCCGTAGAAATGTTCGCCCGGGCGGATCGTGAATCTCGCGACGTTTAACCCGGTTCCAGTCACCAACCCATTCGAAGAGGGCTCTGAGGCGAGAGGTCTCCCCGCCGAGTCGGCGAACGCGAGATGGAACGGTGATTTCCGGCATATCACACGGAGGGCGTCCGACCGGACGTCGATTGCCGAGTCCGATTCGACGACAGCGACCGGAAAATCGGACGACGGCTCACGGATCACGGCAAACGACGAGTCGCTCCCTGAAGCGGAGTCAGAGGGGACGAGCACGTCGACGCGGACGACGTCGCGCGCGTAGAACGAGAGCCTCACTGTGGATGCCCCGGCAAGGAGCGTCAACGTGTTCCCCGTCCGTTCGTACGACGTGACGTTCCCGGGGGATACCTGGGCATGGAGGGATAACGGCATGAGTGCGCACAGGAACGCGGGGATAATGAAGTCAACCAGCCGGTGTCCGTCAGAAATGTGCATTCAGAATGGGGAGGATTTTGAGTCCAGGGGGGTTGTTCTCCGCGATGTTCAGCACGCCGATCTGCACACCGAGGAGGTTGTCCGCTTGGTTGAGCAGCCCGATGGAGAGCCCGTACTGGGTATCGTACACGCGATTGTATATCCCTGTGACAATACCACGGGCGCATTGCACCTGCGTCGTGATGACGTTCAGATCGAGTCCCGAGACGCAGTCCGCCTTCGTCTCGTATCCGGCGATTGTCAGCCCTGTCACATCGTGCTCACTCCGGACGGCGCCGACGGTAAATTTCAGCCCTGCGATGTTCTCTTTCGATACGATCGCAGCACCGGCAACGGTGAGCCCCTCGATCGCTCCTCCTCCGACCGCACCGAGACCTGCGATCGTGAGATACCTGAGGTCCCCGCCGGCAACGACACCGAGTCCGGCGATGGTGAGTCCCACGACGTTCTCTTTGCCGACCACACCCATCCCGGCGATGTTGATCCCTGTGAGGCCCCCGCCGGAGACAAGACCGAGCCCCGCAAAATTCACACCCACAAAATCGCGCGTCGAAATGGCGCCAAGACCGGAAAGGTTGATCCCGGTGATGCTCTTCTGACCGACAAGCCCGAGAGGCCCGATGGATATGCCGGACATCTCTCCGTTGGATATGCACCCGAGGCCGCCGAAATTGAAACCGGTGAGATTCCCCTCGGCGACAGTCCCCACACCGGAGATCGTGACACCGGAGACGTCACCCGAACCCACGATGGCCAGGCCGCAGACAGCGAACCCGCTCAGGCGGGAGGAGGCGAATATGCCGCCGAGCCCGAATTGAAATCCGCTCAGGTTCTCGGCTCCCACCGCCCCCAGGCTGAACGCTATCCCGTTGACGCTCCCGGTCATCCTGTCGCCGGGGACCCAGAGCGTGAAGTTGATCCCGTCGACCTCTTCCAGGCAGTCGTCGCTCCAGTTGAACCGGATGCCCGCGTGGCGGGCCGAATTGCCGAAACTGATCCCGTATCCCGCACCGGGGAAATCAAGCGAGCAGTGCGAGCAGGGAGCCGGGGTCTGGGCGGCGAGGAACGAGGGAATACAGAGAATGAGCAGTGATTTCCGGTGAACCGACATGGAAGGGTGCCTGGGGGATCAAAGTTGTGATTCTGGCGGCCTTCATGGGAGATGGCCCTATCAATGATGCGGGAGGTATTCTAGCGAACTCGGGCCAAAGACACAAGCTCCGAGTGTTGCCTCTCTGTCGGCATATCATTAGTTTCTTCACTCACGATCAACCAGGAGGCAGGGGATGAAATCGGAGGAGTTGCGCTCGCTGCAGGCACCTCTCAAGAAGCGCTACCGCGAAACACCGGAAGCTGCACTCGTCACGCTCCGCGCCAGGGGGCGCCTGGGCGACGGCGTCAGCTGCAGTATCCAGACAGGAAAGGCGCTTGTTGCTGCGGGGCTCCATCCCGCCACAGGGGGGAACGGCCTGGCTGCATGCTCGGGAGACATGCTTCTTGAAGCTCTTGTGGCGTGCGCCGGGGTTACACTGAACGCGGTGGCGACGTCGCTGGGGATCGAATTGCGCGACGCCTCGCTGGAAGCGGAAGGGGATCTCGATTTCCGCGGGACGCTCGGTGTCTCGAAAGAGGTTCCCGTGGGATTCCAGAACATCCGGCTGAAATTCACGCTTGATACGGACGCCCCGGAGGACCAGATCGAGAACCTGCTGCGGCTCACACAGAGATACTGTGTGGTGTTTCAAACCCTTGCCCGGACGCCGAAACTCTCGATCGAGCGCGTGAAGTGATGGACCTGATCGGGCAGACGATATCCCACTATACGATACTCCAGAAACTCGGCGAAGGCGGGATGGGGATCGTGTACCGGGCCCATGACACCGCGCTCGACCGGGCGGTCGCGCTCAAATTCCTCCCCGAGCGTGCCGCCCAGGCCTCCTCCGACAGGGAACGGTTCATCCGGGAGGCCAGAGCCGCCGCAGGTATTGACCACCCCAACGTGTGCACAATTTACGAGGTGGGCGAGACCTCCGATGGGCGCATATTCATCGCGATGGCGCTCTACGACGGGGAAACGCTCCAGGAGAAGATCTCGCGAGGCCCCCTGCCGGTCGACGAGGCGCGCGCGATCGCCATACAGGCGGCCGAAGGGCTCCGGGCCGCGCATGAACGGGGGATCGTTCACCGGGATGTGAAATGCAGCAACATCATGGTGACGGCAAAGGGGCAGGTCAAGATCATGGATTTCGGGCTCGCCGCGGGGTTGGGGCTCGCGCACCTGACGCAGAGCGGGACGGCACTGGGAACGGTCCACTGCATGTCGCCGGAGCAGGCCAGGGGGGAAATAGCGGACCGGCGCACAGACATCTGGGCGCTCGGCGTCGTCATGTACGAAATGCTTTCAGGGAGACTCCCGTTCAGGAGCGATTATCCTGAGGCGCTCATCTACGCAATCCTCCACGAGACGCCGGCTCCCCTGTCAGAACTCCGGAGCGAGATCCCGGCGGACATCTCGCGAGTCGCCGCAAAGGCGATGGCGAAAAATACGGCAGAGCGTTACCAGAATATCGGTGAATTTCTCCAGGACCTTCGCTCAACCGGAAGCACCGCCGGTGAAGGCTCGAGGCCCGGCCCCACCTCCCGGCCGAACATACTGAAGAGCAGGCGCACGGCCGCGGTCATTGCGGGCGCCGCGCTTGTCGTGGTGTGCATCGCGTACTTTTTCATGACGCGGACTCCTTCATCTCCCCAGGGGAAGTTCATCGCGGTCCTGCCGCTGGAAAACGTGAGCGGCCAGGCGGACGATGAACCGCTGTGCGACGGGATGACAGAATCGATCATCACGAGCATCGCCGGCGTGCGCGGGCTCTCCGTTATCGACAGGAACAGCGCGTTCAGGTACAAGCACAGGCCGACGGAGCTCCGGCAGGTCGGCAGCGAGCTGGGCGTGAACTACGTGCTCGAGGGGAGCGTCCAGCGTCTGGAAAAAAGGCTGCGCGTCAATGCGCACCTGGTCAACGTCGCCTCCGGATTCGATCTCTGGGCAGGGAAGTTCGACAGGGAGGCGAGCGATATATTCAGCGTGCAGGACGACATCGCTTCACGCGTGGTCTCCGCCCTGCAGCTGACGCTGGAGTCCGGAACCGGTGAGAACCAGAGGCGGCGGCCGACGTCGAACATGGACGCCTACGACATCTACCTGCGCGGGAAGTACCTGGCTGCGGCAACGGACAGTGCAAGTCTCTTCAAAGCGATCCGGCTGTTCCAGGAGGCGATTAAGCTTGATCCCCAGTTTGCGCTCGCCTATGCGGCGCTCGGGCAGGTGTACGGGTACCTGTACTTTACGCGTGGACCCCAGGGCGACGTGCTGCAGGATGCCGTCCTTGCGACGGAGAAAGCGCTTGCCCTGGATTCGACGCTGGCCGAAGGGTACGTGACACGGGGAAATCTTCTCTGGAACCGGGCTGCCGGATTTGCGCACGAACAGTCGGTGCGGGAAATTCAGAAAGCGCTCAGGCTCAACCCGAATCTTGCTGCGGCGCATGCGAGCCTGGGGGCGATCTACTTCCACATCGGCCTTCTTGACGAATCGCTCCGGGAGATGCGAACCACGCTCATGCTCGATCCGCTCAACACATTTACGCCACAGAGAATTGCCCGGGTCTACAGGTACATGGGACGGTTCGACTCGTCGCTGGCGATATTCGGCAAGCTACA
>DATJPH010000106.1:0-6041 GCA_035506475.1 Bacteroidota bacterium
GGTCCGCGACGGTCTGGCCCGCCGGTTCGCCGTAGATCATTTCAAGCACGGGATACTTTTTCGACGGGTCAAAATCCGGCGGAAGCATCTTCCATCCATCAAGGAGGACTCCCCGGCCGATGTCGACGCGGAAAAATGACGCCTCCCCTCTCTTCAGCCGGGCAAGTGACCGCTTCAGAGCGGCGTGATCGTCGATCACGCGTATCACCCTGTGCTCCGGCAGCTGCACGAGCTCCGTGACGGACGGCTCGGCAAACCTCGAATACGTGTGAAAGGCCCACCTCCCGTCGGGCGAAATATTGTAGCTGTGCGTTCCGGGTTCTCCCCCCGGGGTGATCCTCCCGGTTTTTCCCTCCCCGTTCAATGAGAGCCTGTAAAGATACCTCTCGCACGGGTTGTCGGGCGAGGCGATGTAATAGACCCACCCGCCTGCGGGGTCTGCCTGCACCACGCGCTCGATATCGAACGCGCCCGGTGTGAGAAGCCTCAGTTTCTTCCCCCCCCGGTCATACAGGTAGAGATGCTTCCAGCCATCTTCTTCGCTGAGCCACGTGAAGACCTTCCCCTGTTCAAGCCAGTGGATGTCGTCAACGGCCTCGACCCAGGTGCTGTCGCTGTCGGTGAGAACCGTCCGCAGGGACCCTGTCCGGCTGTCCGCAAGCATGAGCCGGTTTGCGTTCTGGAGCCTGTTCATGTACTGGAAGGCCACGTCCCCGCTGTTCCCGGCCCAGTCCATCCTGGGAATGTAGGTGTTCCTCGGGTCCCCCTCGGTGGCCAGCCACGTCGTCGGGCCGCCCGAGGCGCTCACGACTCCCACGCGGCAGGCCGAAAGGGTCGTCCCGACCTTGGGATACTGCACAGGGATGACATATGAATAGAGCGAGTCGGTATCGTTGATAAGAAGGAAATCCCGGACCCCCGAGGCGTCGAGCTGCCAGTAGGCGATGTGCGTCCCGTCCGGGCTCCACCTGAAGCCGTCGTGAAGCGCAAACTCCTCTTCGTAGACCCAGTCGAACGTCCCGTTGATCACCGTGGCGGAACCGTCCGCGGTCAGCTGGACGATCCCGCCGTGCTCCACGTCCTCGACGTACAGGTTGTTCCCCCGGACATAGGCGACGCGCGAGCCGTCAGGGGAGAATGTCGCAAACATCAGTGATGAAGGGGGGGCGTCACCCCCAAGGCGCTTCAGCTTCCCGTCGGCCACGTTCAGGATCCAGTAATCCCCCCGTGTGTTCAGCCTCCAGACCCGTCGCGAGTTTGTAAATATGAGGAGGTATCTGTTCCCGGGAGACCACGCGTAGTGCTCGACGGCAAGGGGTGAGGAGGAGCCGGGAGGGACGAGCCGTTCCGAGGGGACGAGTATCGTCCGCGCGCCTGTCGCGGTCTCGTACCGGACGAGGTCCCGCCCCCCCTCGCGGGATGCCGATCGCTCGAGCGCGGTGTACCCCGCTCCGCCGTCGATCCACTGGACGGGGCCCGCCCCCCGGGAAAAAAACTCCCGCGAATGGAATATCCGGTCGACCGTAAGCATCGTCGAGTCCGTTCCTTCGGCCGCCGTCGTTCCCGGGAGGATTCCCTGGAGCAGCAGAATGCAGAGGCACATGGTGATCTTCATCGGGGTCCCCCCTGTAGTGAGTGTGGGCGTGCGGAGAAACTACCGATTCCGCGTTCGAAAATCAAGATAACCGGCTTTGCATTCGGCGCGCCGGCTCAGTATCTTCATGCAATCTTCCTCACGGGGACTCGTCCACAATCATGGAGAAGCGATGAAGGCAATGCTGCGTCAGGTGATCTCTCTCGGTGTCATGATTGCTGCCGGCCTCGCCCCGGCGCTTTCCCAGCCGATGGCCGGATTTGACAGTGCGCGTTCATCCGGAGAGCGGTCTCTCGAAGCGAGATTCGACGCTGCTGTGCGGGGGGAGAACATGCGGACATGGATGAAGGACCTCTCTTCGCACGCCCATCATGTCGGATCGAAACACGACGCGGAAAACGCCGCGTACATTGCGGCCCTCTTCCGCTCATGGGGGTACGATACGCACATCGAGGAATTTTCCGTCCTTTTTCCGACGCCGAAAACGCGCCTGCTCGAGCTCACCTCCCCCTCGACGTACCGCGCGGTGCTCGCCGAGCCCCCCGTGCCCGGAGATACGACCTCGGCCCAGACGGAGGAACAACTGCCGCTGTACAATTGCTACTCGTGCGACGGGGACGTCTCGGGAGAGCTCGTCTACGTCAACTACGGCGTGCCGAAGGACTACGAGGAACTGGACCGGCGGGGGATCGACGTGAAGGGGAAAATCGTCATCGCCAGGTACGGGGGATCGTGGCGCGGGATCAAGCCGAAGGTCGCTGCCGAACACGGGGCCGTCGGGTGCATCATCTATTCCGATCCGCGTGACGACGGGTATTTCAGGGGGGACGTCTACCCCGCGGGGGCGTACCGGAACGAATCCGGAGGTCAGCGCGGGTCGGTCATGGACATGCCCCTCTACGCGGGGGACCCGCTCACGCCGTTTGTCGGAGCCACAAAAGACGCAAAGCGGCTCCCCCTGGGGGAAGTGAAGACGCTCACAACAATCCCCGTGCTCCCCATTTCGTACGGCGACGCGCTCCCGCTGCTGCGGGCCATCGGGGGACGAGTTGCGCCGGAGGCCTGGCGCGGGGCGCTCCCGATCACCTATCACTGCGGGCCGGGACCTGCGACCGTTCACCTGAAGCTGGCGTTCTCGTGGGACATGGCCCCGATCCGCGACATCATCGCGACGCTCAAGGGGAGCGGGGAGCCCGGGGAATGGATCATCAGGGGGAACCACCACGACGGGTGGGTTTACGGCGCCGGGGATCCCCTCTCCGGGCAGGTGTCGATGCTCGAGGAGGCTCGCTGCGTGAGCCTCCTTGCCGCCTCGGGCTGGCGCCCGAAGCGAACGATCGTCTACTGTGCGTGGGACGGAGAAGAGCCGGGGCTTCTCGGCTCGACCGAGTGGGTGGAGACCCATGCGGACGAGCTGACGAAGGTCGCCGCCGTTTACGTCAACTCCGACGGGAACGGGAGAGGGTTCTTCTCGGCGGGGGGATCCCACACGCTTGAGAAATTCGTCAACCAGGTCGCCCGCGACGTCATGGATCCCGAAAAGCACGTGAGCGTGGCCGAGCGGCTCAGGGCGGAGGAGATCGTCCGCGCCGAGCAGGGGGAGAGGAAGACGCTGAGGGATCGCGCGGATATGAGGATCGGGGCGCTTGGTTCCGGATCCGATTACACCCCCTTTCTCCAGCACCTCGGCATTGCGTCGATGAATATCGGCTACGGCGGGGAGGACGGCGGCGGATCGTACCACTCCGCGTACGATTCATTCGACTACTATGTGCGGTTCGGCGACCCGGGGTTCGTCTACGGCGTGACGCAGGCGGAGACGGCCGGCAGGATAGTTCTGAGGCTGGCGGACGCGGACGTTCTGCCGCTGGATTTTGCGGACTTCACGGAAACCATCGGCAGGTACGCGGGCGAGGTGATGAAACTCGCCGACGCGATGCGTGACGACACCGACGAGCTGAACCTGAAGCTCCGTGAAAAGTCGTTCGATCTCGCATCGGACCCGACGGAAGTGTGGGTGGCTCCGAAGGCGGAAGACCCCGTTCCGTATCTCGATTTTTCCCCCCTGCAGAACGCGCTCGCCGCGCTCCGCAGGAGCAGCACGCGGTTCGCCGATGCGATGAAATCGAGAAACCCCTGGGGGAAGCCGCTCCCGGAGGAGACCGCCCGTTCGCTCGACATGGTCTTCATGGACTTCGAGCGAACGCTCACGGTGAAAGGTGGGCTCCCCGGCAGGCCCTGGTACGTGCACAGCATATATGCGCCCGGCCGGTACACGGGGTACGGCGTCAAGACGCTCCCGGGGATCCGGGAGGCGATCGAGACGAGGAAGTGGAGGGAGGCGGGCGAGCAGATCGGCGTCGTCGCCGGGGTGCTGGAACGGGCGTCGGCCGTGATCGACAGGGGGACATCTCTTCTCAGCAGGTAAACAGAGTAACGCTGTATCTTTCATATGCCCATCCACCTACACTTCAGGAGAACATCCATGCACCGCACGTTAGCCTTCCTCTTCGTACTCTCCCTGGCACGGGTTGCCGCGCAGGGACAGCCGCCGCCCGCCGCGCCGCCGTCCTGGCCGGTGGATATCAGGCTGGAGTACAGCATCGTCCCCAACGTGACGTATTCCGTCGCCAATGACTACAGCTGCAAGCTCGACGTGTACGCGAAAAACCCGAGGGGCACCGTCGCACCCACCGTTGTGTATATTCACGGAGGAGGATGGGTGGGGGGGACCAAGGAAGGTGCGCTCTGGGAGCTCCTCCCGTACCTCGATATGGGCTTTCACGTGATCAACGTCGAATACCGGATGGCGCGGGTCTCCCCCGCGCCCGCCGCGGTCGAAGACTGCCGTGTCGCGCTCCGCTGGGTCTATGCAAACGCGAAGCAGTACGGGTTCGACACGACGAAGATTGTCGTCACGGGGGGATCGGCCGGGGGACACCTTGCGCTGATGACGGGGATGCTCGATGCGGCGGCGGGGTTCGACGCGCCGAAGGAGTGGGATGACGCTCTCCCTTCAATGAAGGTCGCGGCGATCGTCAACTGGTTCGGGATCACCGACGTGAAGGAACTGCTTGATGGACCCAACCGGCAGAGCTATGCAGTCAACTGGCTCGGGAGCCTTGCGGACAGGGAGAAGGTCGCCGTCCGTGTTTCTCCCCTGACATACGTCCGCGCAGGGCTTCCTCCCGTGCTGACGATCCACGGGGACAACGACCAGCTCGTCCCGTACACACAGGCGGTCCGTCTTCACAAAGCCCTGACCTCCGCGGGCGTGCCGAACAGGCTGATGACAATACCCGGGGGAAGGCACGGGGGATTTACGCGCGACCAGCTCCTTGCGGCGTACGCGACGATACGCGAGTTCCTGGAGCAGTACGGCATCCGGCCGGCGGCGCGTTAGCTGAAACGAACAGGGCCCGGGAAACCGGGCCCTGCCATTGCGAGCAAAGCGAAGCAACCACCTAGCGCCGCGGTGCGGCGCCCGGTTGAGGGATCCGCCCCGCGCCGGCGTCCCCGGCCTCATGCACTCTGTTATAGACGGGGACGCAGTGCGAGCGGTACCGCACCACCCGTCCGCGGACGATGTTGAAGTAAAGTTCCCTGATCTGCCTGACGACCTGCCCCATCTTCCCCGTCCCGATCGGACGATGATCGATGCGCGTGACCGCGATGACCTGCACCCCTGTGCCGGTGAAAAACACCTCGTCGGCAAGAAAGAGCTCCGTCCGGTCAACCGACCGTTCCACGACCTCCATCTTCATTTCTTCCCTGAGAAGCCCGATGATCGTGCGGCGCGTGATCCCCTCCAGGATGTTCTCCGATATCGGGGGGGTGATGACCACGCCGTTGCGGACGAGGAATATGTTCTCCGCCGAGCCCTCCGAGACATGGCCGTCCTCGCTGAGGACAATGGCCTCGTCGAACCCGGAAAGCTGTGCGTCCGACTTGGCGAGCGCTGAATTGACGTAGGCCCCCGCGATTTTTCCCCTGGCGGGTATCATGTTGTCGTCCACCCGCCTCCAGGACGAGATCGTGCAGTGGGCGTTCTCGTCGTTCTCGACGTACAACCCGAAGGGGACCGACGTGATCGCCACGCGCGGTGAGAGGTTGTGGAGCCTGACACCGATGATCTCGTCGCCGTAGAATGCAAGGGGGCGTATATAGCAGTCGGTCCTGTGTCCCTCCGCGCGGAGCAGCTCGAGCGTGCTCGAGGCGAGGTCTTCGGCCGTATAGGGGAGCTGCATGCGGAGGAGCCCCGCCGACTGCAGGAACCGGCGGTAATGGTCCACAGGACGGAAGACGAACAGTTCCCCCTCGTCGTCGTTCCAGTATGCCCGTATTCCCCCGAAAACGGCCGTGCCGTAGTTGAGACCGTGCGTGAGGATCCCCACCTTTGCATCCGCATAGGGGACGATCTTCCCATCGATGAACGCATAGCCCGGCA
>DATJPH010000107.1:0-3170 GCA_035506475.1 Bacteroidota bacterium
CGGGATCACCAACAGGCTGGATTATTACACGCCGGACATACTGGAGAAGATCCTCACACGGTCGGCCCGCATACTGGAGATCGAGAAAGAAGATGCGGGGCTGGCGGAGATCGCCCGCCGGTCCCGGGGCACCCCCAGGATCGCCAACCGGCTCCTGAGGCGGTGCAGGGATTTCGCACAGGCGGACCGGAAGCTCTCAGCCCACGGAGGGGCCGTCTCGCACGCCGTCGCCGCGTACGCGCTTCATGAACTCGAAGTCGACGAGCACGGGCTTGACGAGATGGACAAGCGGATCATCCTGACGATCATCGAGAAATACGGCGGCGGCCCCGTGGGGGTCAACACGCTCGCCGTCGCGGTCGGAGAAGAGGCGGGGACGATCGAGGAGGTGTACGAGCCCTATTTGATCCAGGAGGGGTTCATCAAGCGGACACCCCGCGGGAGGGAAGCGACGGACCTGTGCTACGCCCATTTTCATATGAAGAGGCGTTCATCGAATGAGCCCGGGCTGTTTTCATAACAGGTTGCTTCGGCCGCCAGGCTGCTTCGCTTCGCGCGCAGGGACAGGCCTCGCATGACAGGAGAATGACCGATGGCACTCGATAAGGATCTCGCGTCGATACAGGAGGTGAGGGAGCTCCTCCAGGCGGCGAAGGCCGCGCAGATCGAGTTCCACAACTTCTCGCAGGAGCAGGTCGACCGGATCGCCGGTGCGATGGCGGAGGCGGGGTTCGCCGACGCCGCCAGGCTGGGACGGCTTGCCGCCGAGGAAACCGGGTTCGGCAAACCCGAGGACAAAAAGGCGAAGAACGAATTTGCCACACGCCGCGTGTGGGAGTCGATCCGTGATCTGAAGACCGTCGGCGTCATCAACGAAGACCGGGAGAAGAAGCTCTTCACGATCGCCGAACCGATGGGGGTCGTTGCCGCGCTCATCCCCTCCACCAACCCGACGTCGACCGTGATGTTCAAGGCGATTATTTCGGTCAAATCCCGCAACGCGATCGTCGCCAGTCCACATCCCCGGGCCGCAACATGCACGGGTGAGGCGATGAACGTCGTCCGGGACGCCGCGGAGAAGGCCGGGGCGCCGAAGCACCTGATGGCCGCGATCTCCAACCCGACGATCGAGGGAACCAATGAACTCATGCGCCACAAGCTGACGGCGGTCATACTCGCCACAGGGTCCAACCCGATGGTCAAAGCCGCGTACAGCTCCGGCAAGCCGGCATTCGGGGTCGGGTCCGGGAACGTCCCCGCGTTCATCGAGAGAACTGCGGACATCCGGAAGGCCGTGGCAGACATCATATCCGGGAAGCAGTTCGACTGGGGGGTGCTCTGTTCGACCGAATCGGCGCTTGTCTGCGACGCGCCGGTCAAACTCCAGGTTATGGATGAATGCAGGAAACGCGGGGCATATTTCGTCGCGGGGGAGGAGAAAGAGCGGCTCGCCCGGCTCATGTTCGACGACCGGGGGGGCATCAACGCCGATGTCGTGGGTAAGTCGCCGGCATACATCGCCGGCAAGGCCGGGTTCATGGTCCCCCCGTCCACGACAGTGCTCATCGCGGAGGTGCAGGGCGTGGGACGGGAGCATCCCCTTTCCCGGGAGAAGCTCTCCCCTGTCCTCTCATTCTACACCGAAGACGGCTGGCGGGACGCATGCCACAGGTGCATCGAGCTGCTGCAGTTCGGCGGCATCGGGCACACGCTCGTCATCCATTCGAGCGACCGGGACATTATAATGAAATTCGCGCTCGAAAAGCCGGCGTTCCGGATACTCGTCAACACGCAGGCGGCACTCGGCGCGGTCGGGTATACGAACGGACTTGAACCGTCGATGACGCTCGGCCCCGGGACATGGGGCGGCTCGATCATCTCCGACAACGTGACGGCCCGCCACCTGATGAATTACAAGCGGCTGGCGTTTGAAACCCGCCCGCTCAATCCGCCCGGCGCACCGGCCGCTCACCAGGAGCAGACCCCTGCTCCCCGAACTTCCGCCCCGCAGGAGGGGAAATCCTGGATGGACGAGATCGACAGGCGGATTACATCGAAGGGTGCGGCCGCACCCGGCGGAAAGCCCGTGGAGGAGCATCCGGGCGAGGCAGGCGCCAAGTTCGGCGCCGGCCTCTCGGCCGACGACGTCGACCGTCTTGTCGCGAAATTCGTCCGCGACCTCTCCTAGAGGGGCGGGTGAAGGGTCCGCGTAGAATTCCGCATCCGGCCTCCGGCACCGCAGGCGGGTATCAGAAGCTCCCCCGTTCGTTCTACCTCCGTTCAGCGCTCACCGTCGCACGCGCACTCCCCGGGACATTCCTCTTCCGCAGGTCAGGCCGGACGCTCATCGCCGGGCGCATCGTCGAAGTCGAGGCGTACCTCGGCGATCGTGACCCGGCGAGCCACGCATACCGGGGGTTGACACCAAGGAATGAAGTGATGTTCGGTGTGGGAGGGCACCTCTATGTATACTTCACATACGGGATGCACTTCTGCTGCAACGTGGTCACGGGGAGGAGAGAGGAGGCGGGGGCTGTCCTTATCCGCGCCGTCGAGCCGATTCTGGGGATTCGCGCGATGACAGCACGCCGCTCCGCCGGAGACGGCCGGCACCGGGCGCCGCGCGAACTCTGCAGCGGGCCCGGAAAATTGTGCCAGGCATTCGGCATCGGACGCAGGGAGAACGGGGAGGATCTGTGCGGCGCAACGCTCTGGATCGCCAGGAAGCGGGGGGCGGATAACCCCAGCCGTATCGTGCGCTCCCCCCGGATCGGGATCTCAAGCGGGCGCGAACATCTCTGGCGGTTTTCCCTGAAAGACAACCCTTATGTTTCGCAGTAAATGCGGTAATGCTATTTGATGTAAAGGGCTTTCTTTGTTACGGTTGTGTTATCCACCTGGAGACGGTAGAAATAGATCCCGCTTGCAACCGGGGCTCCACTGCGATTCGTGCCATCCCACACTACCTTGTGGTCTCCCATCGGCTGAACCTCGCTCACCAGACGCCTTATCTCCCTACCGCTGGAATCAAAGATCTTCAAAACGACTTGCCGTTTGCTCTTCAGCGAATAGGTTATCGTCGTCGTTGGGTTGAATGGATTGGGGTAGTTCTGCTCAAGATCAACCTCTACAGGAGTCCCGGAAGAACCTCTCCTCGCCGTTGTCACATA
>DATJPH010000108.1:0-6398 GCA_035506475.1 Bacteroidota bacterium
GTTCTTGTCTTTTTCTTCGGTCCCAACTGACAGTCTTCGTCATTGCGAGCCCGCTTCTCAGGGCGAAGCAAACTGATCCACATATGTACTCACAATAGAAAGCTCGAATCCTCATGACTACAGTAGTCCTGCTCCGTCACGGCGAATCACAGTGGAATCTTGAGAACCGCTTCACCGGCTGGGTCGACGTCCCCCTCTCCGACAAGGGAGTCCTGGAGGCGAAATCCGCCGGGGAAAAGCTCAAAGGGTATACGTTCGACCACGCGTTCACATCCGTTCTCAAGCGCGCCAACGACACGCTGAACATCGTCCTGGAGATCACCGGACAGAAGAACATCCCGATCGACTACAACCAGGCGCTCAACGAGCGGCACTACGGCGACCTGCAGGGGCTCAACAAGGCCGAGACCGCGAAGAAGTACGGCGACGCGCAGGTCAAGCTCTGGCGGCGCAGCTTCGACGTCCAGCCTCCCAACGGCGAGAGCCTGAAGAACACGCTTGAACGGGTGCTCCCGTACTGGGATGCGAAGATCCTCCCCTGCGTGAAGAAGGGGGAGCGGCTCATCATCGCCGCGCACGGGAACAGCCTCCGCTCTCTCGTCATGCACCTTGACAACCTCTCGAGGGAGGAAGTCCTCGAGCTCAACATCCCGACCGGCGTCCCGCTTGTCTACGAATTCGACGCCGACGCGAAACCCGTCTCTCACCGGTATCTTTAGAACCGCGCGCGCTCATGATCAAGCTCCTCCCCCTCCTGCTCATGGTCTTCATGGTGGTCTCCGCGTCCGCCCAGGAGGCCGCCTTCCGACTCCCGCTCGACGGTGAATGGCTCTTCAGGGTGGACTCCGCGAAGGTGGGGATCGCACAGGGGTGGTACCTCGATTCGCTCGACCGCTCGGGCTGGGAGCGCGTGCAGACGCCGAAGTACTGGGAGGAATACCCGGGTCTTGCGGGGTACGACGGGTGGGGCTGGTTCTCCCGGACGTTCATCCTCGACAGGCCGGCCGGATCGATCAGCGTCCACTTCGCCGGCGTCGACGACGATGCCGTGGTCTGGGTGAACGGCGTCGAGGTGGGCGACCACGCCGGCTACACCGACCCGTTCGCGCTGGACATCACCTCGGCCCTCCGCCCGGGACTCAATTCGCTCGTCGTCCTTGTCAAGGACAACGGCGGGGGCGGCGGCATCTACAAGCCGGTGACGCTCATCCCCACGCGCCTCCTGGATGAGCTCCTCAAGGGGCCCTACTACGGTACCCCCGCGCTCAAGAGCGCCGACTGGGTCAGGGACGCCGTCATCTATTCGGTGTACCTCCGTTCGTTCTCCCCGGAGGGGAATTTCGCCGGACTGGAGAAGCGCCTCCCGGAGCTGAAGAATCTCGGGGTCTCGGTGCTCTGGCTCCTGCCGGTGAACCCGGTCGGCGAGAAGAACCGGAAAGGGACGCTCGGCAGTCCGTACGCCGTGCGCGATTTCTACGGGATCAACCCGGAGTTCGGGACCCTTGCCGATTTCAAGAGGCTCCTTGCGGCCGCCAAGAAAGAAGGGCTCCGCCTGATCATCGACCTCGTGGCCGACCACACGTCGTGGGACAGCAGGCTCATCGGGGAGCATCCCGACTGGTTCAGAAAAGACGCGCAGGGGAACATCGTTTCGCCGAACGCCGATTGGACCGACGTGGCGGCGCTCGACTACACGAAGCCCGCGCTCCGCCGGTACATGATCGAGATGATGCGCTGGTGGGTGAAGGACGTCGGGATCGACGGGTTCAGGTGCGACGTCGCGGAGCTCGTGCCGAACGACTTCTGGGAGGAGGCGCGCGCCCAGCTCAACCGGATCAAGCCCGTCATGATGCTCGCGGAGGGCTCTCTTCCCGTCGAGCACGTCAGGGCATTCGATCTCACCTACTCCTGGAACGTGTACGACGCCCTCGACCCGATCCTCCAGGGAAAACGCCCCGTCACGCTCCTGGATCAGATACTGAAGAACGAGCGGCTCCAGTTCCCGACGGGCTCGCTCCGGCTCCGGTTCACGACGAACCACGACAAGAACGCATGGGACGCGCCCGCCGTGCTGAAATTCGGGAAGGACGGACTCCGGGTGGCGACGGTTCTCGTGAACACGCTCCCCGGCGTTCCGATGATCTACACGGGAGAGGAAGTCGCCAATGACAGGAAGCTGAGTCTCTTCGAGAAGGTCGGCGTCGACTGGAGCCGGCCCCGCGAGATGGGAGAACTCTGGAAGTCGCTTATCGCAATCCGGCATGCGCACCTCGCGCTCTCGCGCGGCGACATGCTCCGCGTTCCCGCGTCTCCCGAGGCGGACGTCTTTTCGTTCTTCCGTGCCGCGGGATCCGACAAGGTCCTCGTCGTCCTCAATTTCTCCCCCGAGCCCCGCACGGCCTCGCTCGCGGTCCCCATGGACAGGATATTTCCCCGGCAGGGATTTGTGAAGATGAAAGACGCCGCCGGCGGGAAGACGATCGTTCTCCAGCCCGGCCATCCTCTGGAGATGGCCCTCGAGCCCCGCGGGTACAGGATATTCTCGTTCGAACCACCTGCAAAGAAATAGCCCCGTTCACATCACCCTCAGAGAAGGGTCCTTGGATCCGTCGACCATATCCCATTACGAGATTCTCGAAAAACTCGGCGAAGGCGGCATGGGTGTGGTCTATAAAGCCAGGGACACGCGGCTCGGACGGACGGTGGCCCTCAAGTTCCTCCCCGTCCATTACACAAGAGACGAAGCCGGCAAAGAACGCTTCCTCCGGGAGGCAAGGGCCGCCGCCGCGCTGAACCACAGCAATATCTGCACGGTGTACGGCGTTGAAGAGCATGACGGCAGGCTGTTCATCTCGATGGAGTATGTCGACGGGGGGACGATCCGTCAGAAGATCCCCTATCCCAGCGTCGAGGATGCGATCAGGGCGGCGATGCAGATCGGGGAAGCGCTCCACGAGGCGCACGCCCGGGGACTGGTCCACCGGGACATCAAGGCCGAGAACATCATGCTCACCTCCCGCGGCGTAATCAAGGTGATGGATTTCGGCCTTGCCGAACCCCGGGGCTCGTCGGACCCGCAGGGTCAGTTCGGCCTGGCCGGAACACCAGCCTACATGGCGCCGGAACAGATCCAGGGGGGGACCGTCGACTCCCGGTCGGACATCTTCTCGTTCGGCGTCCTCCTGTACGAAATGCTCGCCGGCCGGCTCCCGTTCCGGGGCGAGCATGAGGCGTCGCTCATGTACTCCATCCAGCATGAAGATCCTCCCCCTCTCTCCGCCGTCCGCACCGATATTCCTCCGCAGTTCGAACAGATCATACGCCGGGCGCTGGAGAAGGACGTAACACAACGGTATCAGGATGTGCAGACGATGGTCAACCTCTTCAAAGAGGTGAAGACCGGCTCCCCGAAGTCGTCGCGGCACCTTCTTGCCGTGCTCCCGTTTGACAACATCAGCCCCGACAGGGGGGACGATTATGTCAGCGAGGGTCTGACCGACGAGATCATCACCTCGCTCTCCAGGCTCCAGGGATTGAACGTTATCTCGCGCACCTCCGTCATGCGGTACAGGGAGAGGAACAGGAGCCTTAAAGAGATCGCCGCGGAGCTCAACGCGACCTACGTGCTCGAGGGGAGCGTCCGGAAGAGCGGACAGGAGCTGAAGATCACCGTCCAGTTGATCGATGCCGACCGGGACGTCAACCTGTGGGCCGATTCGTACCGGGGCAATCTCAGCGATATCTTTGACATCCAGGAGAAGGTGGCGGGGAGGATCGTCGAGGCGCTGAAGGTCCGGCTGACCCCCGGTGAGAAGAGCAGCCTCAGGAAGCGCTCGACCGGGGACAGCGAAGCTTACCAGCTCTATCTCCAGGGCCGGTACTTCTGGAACAAGAGGACCGAAGCAGGGATGAATGCCGCGATCGACTACTTCGGGAAGGCCATTGAACGCGATCAGCGGTACTCGCTTGCCTGGTCCGGTCTTGCCGATGCGTACAACCTGATTGGGACGGTGGACAGCAATCTGCGCAGGGACCTGTACCGCAGGGCGAAGTCGGCCGCAGAGAAAGCACTTGAGATTGACGACCAGCTCGCCGAAGCGCATGCCTCGCTCGCCCTGGTCCTGATGCTGGGGGAATGGGACTGGGCCGGCGCCGAGCGGGAGCTGAAGATCGGGATCGGCCTCCATCCGCGTTATGCAACGGCGCATCACTGGTATGCCGAGTGGCTTCTCTATATGGGCCGGCTCGATGAAGCGCGTCTGGAGATCTCCCGTGCAGTCGAGCTTGATCCCGTCTCGCCCGCAATATTCGCGGATAAGGGGTTCGTTCATTATTACGGGCGGGAGTACGACCGCGCGATCGAGATGGCCAGAAAGTCCCAGGAGCTGGATCCCGCGTTCAAGACGATCCACCGGCTTCTCTCCCTCGCCTACCAGGGGAAGCAGATGTTCGACAGGGCGCTGGAAGAGAACGCGCTCTGGCAGCGCGCGACAGGGAACGAATTCGAGGGGACGCTCGCCCGCGCCCAGATTCTCGCCGCCTCAGGAAAGGGAGACCAGGCGAGGGAGATCTGCATGCCCCTCGAACTGGCGTCGAATACGAACGGGCTGGTGGTCCGGGGACTCGCCCTCGTCAGCGCATCCCTCGGGGACGCCGACGCCGCGTTCCGATGGCTTGAAAAAGGATATGAAAGGAAAGACGACTGGATGTGCACGATCAAAGTCGACCCGAAGATGGACAAGATCCGTCCCGACCCGCGGTTCGGCTCTCTCGTCCGCAGAGTAGGTATCGATTGATGACCCCTCCCCGGCACCGGGCTACAGCCCGAAATCAAAGAGAAGAACCGGCGAGGCGGAAAAAGTCGGGTCGCTCGAATCAGGATCGACCACAAGCAGGCACCTCGCCCCGGCCACGATCCGGAATGATCTGCTGATATCGATAGAGAACCCGGGTGTCAGCGTCACACAGGATGATGTCAGAGCCACGTTGTCCGACCAGCCGAAGAACGGAAACACGATTGTCTGTTCCCGGATATCGAAGATCGTCTGGTGAACGTATCCAACCTGGAAGAAGAAATTCAGCGCGCCGGGTGGACGCTTCGAATTGACGGTCAGGGATCCGTAGAAATCCCCGTGCTTCCCGGTCGCGCTCTTGTGGAGTTTCTGGATGTCCGTGCTCTCGCCGAACATGGACGAGATTGTCGTCGTCAGCGTGTAGTCGGCATCGTAGGAAAGTGACTGCCACTGGAACCCCAGGTCAAGCCTCACGGTGGCGTTCTCCTCGTTGTCGCTGAACCCGATCCCTGCATTGTACCCCACCAGATTGTCGGAAACGTTTACCCCTCCCGTCAGGGCGACGCTGTGCGAAAGAGGAACATCGAGATCCACTCCTCCCACAACCGGGGGGAGACTCCAGTGAAGCGTCCCCGAAGTGGACGGGATCACCCTGGAGCCGGAGGTGGTGCTCCCGGGGTTCGTGAATGTCGCGCTCAGGCCATGGTTTGACCGGGGCGAAATATGGATTGCCGCGCGCACGGCGTTGACGCTGTCGTTGGTAATGTGAATGGGGGGAGAACTCTGCGGTCCGCTTGCGTCAATATGGTCAATCGCGATCGTCTCTTCCACGGAGCAGCCGCACCAGCACAGCACCGCAAGCATCTCGCATGCGCACATCACTGCAGTCGTGTTCATGAGAGTCAAAACCTCCGATCCTCACCGGGTTAGAATGTCACACCCGCTGTGAGATTTGCCCAGCCCCGGACCTCCCCGCCTCCAAAAAGAAGCAACGGCCCGATCTTGAAATAGAACCCCCCGCTGTTGCTCCGGTAGCAGTAGCCGGTTCCGACAAGCGGGATGACGCCGGACCCGGTAATCGTGCCGAACGGTCCGATTTCGGCCGAGAGGTGCACGTAGTCGATCCCCGCGTCGACGTAAAGGTGATGTTCTACACCGACCGGGTACCAGCTCAGAAAGATCGGGATGATGGTCACGTCAACCGAGCTGAAAAACGAGATGTTCCACGATGAAAACCCGATTGCCGCGCCGAGGTTTCTCGTGAAAAGCCGTTCATAGAACAACCCGTAGAACAGGCCTTTCCCCCCGAGCTCGAAGTACACGGTATTGGGAGCCTGAAGCGGCTTCGATGATTCGACCTGTGCATGTGCCGCTGACGCGCCGGTTATCAGAAGAGTGGCAAGCAGGACTGCATTCGTGAATCGATTCATGGTGCTTCTCCTGGCAGGGAAGTATGAGAACGTGATCGATCATCCCACGACGGCAATATACGCAAAACGGATTCACTGACGTCACCATATTGCCTGAGATGGGTCACAGAATTGTCACTGCCTGACACCGCACACCTGCGCAATATTGTGAAGCGATTTTCTACAAGAGGGCCGG
>DATJPH010000109.1:0-2103 GCA_035506475.1 Bacteroidota bacterium
GCATCGGCGGAAGAACCGCCGGGATCCATCTTCTGCTGTATGAAGGCGATGATGTACACGAACATCGTCTGGACGCCGATCCATGAAAACGCGTGGGCGGCGTAAAGGCGGAAGAGCTGTCCCCACTCGGTCCGCCGGCGCGGCACTCCGGCGGGCGCCCCGTTCCCTCCGGCGGGCGCGGCGGCCAGTTCCCGGGGCTCCGTCACAAAGAGTATCGGGAGGACGGAGAAGAGGAACACGATGCCGACCCCCGCGTAGATGAGGACGTAATTCCCCGAGACGGCCCCCACGACGTATGCGAGGACGCCGAAAAATCCCGAGATCGTCTGCATCCACGTGTATCCCTTCGTCCGGGGTTCCCCTTCCGGCGTGACGTCGGCGATGACCGACCGTGTCGGATTGAAGCTGACGTTGATCGCCAGGTCGAGCGTCAGCGCGATGACGGTGGCCACGACGAGGAGGCTCCCGACGCCGAGCGTCCCGGCGATGGCCCGGATATTCGGGAGTGCGAAGAGCATCATCGCCGCGAGCGCCCCCCCGATGATGATGAACGGGCGCCGCCGCCCTCCCCAGAACCAGACCCTGTCGCTGATCAGCCCGATGATCACCTGGCCGAATATCCCCGCAAGAGGGCCGGCCGCCCAGACGATCCCGACCTGGTGAATGTCGAGACCGTACTGCGTCGTCAGTATCCAGCTCAGCGCCGAAATCTGTATGGAGAGCGCGAATCCCATCGCCGTCGACGGCAGGCTGATGAGCGCGTAGAACCCGGGAGTCAGTTTCGATTGAAATTCTCTCATGGCGGTCCGCCCCTTCAGGGCTCAGTGGGTGTGATCAGGTCAGTATGCCAGGACGATACATTCGCCCGGCGCGAGGGAGGCCGCGATCGCCCCGTCATGAACGTCGAACGTCCGGTTCCCGAGCAGATCCGTGACGCTCGATTTCGTCGTCTCGAGATGCATCCGGAACGAGGACCCGGCCTTGAAATCCGCATTGGCGGCAAGGGCGATCCTTCCGCTATCCGGCGCACGCCCGATGCGGGTATAGGCAAGAACCGAGGGATTATCCGGGTGGAGGAGACGGAACGTCTCCGGCGACGGGTCAACGACGAGCGCATGGTGACGCGCCCTGAGCGCCAGCACGCCCGTCACAAAGGAGGTGAACTCCTCGCCGCTCAGCCAGTTGTATCCGTACTCGCTGAACAGGGGGAGCCGCTCCGAGGGGAGCTGACGGATCTGGTCGACGGTGAAATCGAGCCCCGTGTTGATGGGATAGCGCTCCGCAAGCTCGAACCCGGAATGGATGAAAGGGACCGCCGGGAGGAAGGCGTTGACGACAAGCGCCCACCGCGCGTACAATGTGCCGCCGTCCCGCGAGGCCGCCCGCGGGGTGTTGTGGTTTTCGGGGGTGCCGAAGAAGGGGATCGGAAAGGCCTCCGATGCGAGCCTCCGGAAGAACTCCTTCATCTTCTCCGGGTGGTGTTCGTCGACCCAGAGGTAGCCGAAGACCGCATTGTACCCCTCTTCCCTGCTCTTCTGCGTGATGGAAAAGTTTTCGTCCCAGAATGCAAAATCGCTGTTCTTCTTCCGCGCCCGGGCCACCATCTCCGCTTTCAGCTGCATCGGGAGCGCGTGCCCCATGTCGATCATCACGCCGTCGATCCCGAACTGGTCCTGGTAGTACGGGATGATCCCCACGATCCTGTCCCAGAGCGGGCGGTTCACATACTCGGGCGTGGTGAGGCGCCTGTCGTACATGCGTATGGTGTTGTAGCCGATGTAGTTGAACGCCGGGTGCGTGTACATCCGGAGATAGGTCACGTCCCCCCACGGCGGCTGGTTATCGTCCGGCGGCCAGTCGGCGAACGCGCCGGGGATCCGCACGCGCGTTCCGTCCGGGAGAACGCCCCTGTAGCGGCCCTCCTCTTTCCGGACGCTTGCGGGATCAGGAGGTGCGGTGAAGAAATTCCTGTAGACCTCGTGGGGAGGAAGCAGGTTGTCGAGCCGGCCCTCCTTGACGTCGCGGTGGATCTGTTCGAGCTCCTGCACCGTGAAGAGCGGCGAGCCGTAGCGCGACTCGTCCTGGTGCTGCGGGTCGCGGACG
>DATJPH010000110.1:0-3111 GCA_035506475.1 Bacteroidota bacterium
ATCTGCCCGGTCGCCTACCAGATGAGCTCCGTCATGGCGATGGAGGACGCGATGGGGCTCACGGTGGATGACCGCATCCGGCGGCTCCGCCGCCTCCTCTACTGCGGCGAGTGGATCGAGAGCCACGTGCTCCACATCTACCTGCTGCACGCCCCGGATTTCCTCGGGTACGAGGACGCGCTCCTCCTGGCGAAGGACAAGCCCGAGATCGTGGCCAACGCGCTGAAGATGAAGAAGATCGGCAACGACGTCATGGTCGTCGTCGGGGGGAGGGAGATCCATCCCATCAACGTGCGTGTCGGCGGGTTCTACAGGGTCCCGCGCAAGGACGAGCTTCTGCCGCTCGTGGACCGTCTCAAGTGGGGGCTCGACCAGGCGATCGCGACCGCGAAGCTCGTGTCGACGTTCGATTTCCCCGACTTCGAGATGGACTACGAGTTCGTCTCGCTGCGTCACCCCGAGGAGTACCCGCTCATGGGGGGGAGGATCGTCACGTCCGGCGGCCTGGATATCGGAATCCGGGAATACGAGTTTCATTTCGAGGAGCGCCACGTGCCCCATTCGAACGCCCTGCACGGGCTCGAGCGGGGACACGGGCGGTACCAGGTGGGCCCGCTCGCGCGGTTTAACCTCAATTTCGACCGGCTGTCGCCGCTTGCGCGGCAGGTGGCTGCCGACGTGAAGATCGCACCGACGGTGAAGAACCCGTTCAAGAGCATCATCGTCCGGGCGATCGAGGCGGTCTATTCCTACGAAGAGGCGATCAGGATCATCGAGGAATACGAGGTCCCGCCGACGGCGTCGCATCCGCTCACCCCGACGGCCGGCATCGGCTGCGGGGCGAGCGAGGCCCCGCGCGGCATGCTCTACCACCGCTACAGGGTCGCCGATGACGGCGCAATCAGGGACGCCAAGATCGTCCCGCCGACGGCGCAGAACCAGCCGACGATCGAGGAGGACGTACGGTCGTTTGTCGGGAAGTTCGGCGGCCTGCCGAGAGAAGAGCTGACCTGGAAGTGCGAGCAGGCGGTCCGGAACTACGATCCCTGCATCTCGTGCGCCACACACTTTGTCAGGCTCGAGGAGGCATGAATGGCGTGCCCCCCCCGGCGCCGACGCTCCTGATCGGCGTGGGGAACGAATTCCGCAACGACGATGCCCTGGGGATCCTCGTGGCGCGGGAAATACGCCGCCGGGACATCCCCGGGGTGGCGGTCGTGGAACGTTCCGGGGAGGGGACGGCGTTGATGGAGGCATGGGTCTCCGCGGCGCAGATCATCATCGTGGACGCGATATTTCCCGCAAAGTCACCGGGGGAGATCCACCGCCTGGATGCCGTCCAGGAGGAGATCCCCCGGGGCTTCTTTCATTACTCCAGCCACACGTTCGGCGTCGCGGAGGCGGTCGCCATGGCGAAACAGCTCGGCACGCTCCCGGCACGGCTGATCCTGTACGGCATTGAAGGGAAGGAGTTCGGCGAAGGGGTCGGCCTGTCGGACCAGGTGCTCCGGAGCATTCCCGCGCTCATCGCCATGATCGAAGAGGACCTGCACGCCCTGCACGCCGCGTGACGGCGCGGCGCGGTCTCACCCCACCAGAGGAGGAGTACCCCGTGCAACGACAGGATGCGCTTGCGCTGCTCCACGAATACACGAAGGGCGACAGTCTCCGCAAGCACGCGCTGGCGGTCGAGGCCGCCATGCGCGCCTATGCCCGGAAGGAAGGGGCGGACGAGGAGCTGTGGGGCATCACGGGGCTCCTGCACGATTTCGACTACGAGATGTACCCCGCGTATCCCGACCACCCCATGAAGGGTTCGGCCATCCTCAAGGAGAAGGGGTACCCGGAGGAAATGCGGACGGCAATTCTCGGGCACGTCCCGGCCACGGGAGTGGCGCGTGCGACGCCCATGGCGAAGGTGCTCTTTGCGTGCGACGAGCTCTGCGGATTCGTCGTCGCCTGCGCCATGGTCCGGCCCAACCGGCTGGCGGACCTCGCCTCTTCCTCCGTGAAGAAGAAGCTGAAGGACAAGGCGTTCGCAAGAGCCGTGAGCAGGGAAGACATCTACAGGAGCGCCGAGGAACTCGGTGTCGACCTCGACGCGCACATCACGGTCGTCGTCGAGGCGCTCAAGGGGATCGCGGGGGACCTTGCCCTGGCCTGAGCGATCCTACCAGGCGTCGAACGCGAATCCCAGCCCCCACTGGTCGGTCTTCACGTAATAGTACTGGCTGAACACCTCGAGCCCGTGGTAGTAGCTCATGTACAGCCGCACACCGCGTCCGTTCCATTCTCCGAACTTCACCCCCGCCTCCAGCGTGTTCGTCCCGTAGTACACGGGGATTCCCGTGAACGACAGGTTGTCGGCGGCATACAGGCTGCAGGGGCGCCCGCCCACGGGGCCCGGTATCCCCGTCGTGTGCATCTCCACACCGTGGAGCGTGGCCCAGCGCGCGAGATTGTCGGGGCGCGCGAGCGTCGCGTAGCTGAACCCCGAATATGCGCCGAGCGTCACGGCGTCTCCTCCCCACGTGCCGTACCCGGTCAGCTCCCCGAAATCCCTCGTGTACGGGATCGGGAGCTTGTTGTCGATCCACTGCATTGTCGCGTGGTCCCAGTGGCCGTCGATCAGGTGTCCGCTGATGTGAAGGAGCCGGAGCCGCAGCAGGATGCGCCCGCCCGGCGCGGCGTACGCGACGTGCCCGCCGAAGAACCCGTCCACGGCGTCGACCTGGAGCCGGAGGCCCTGCGCGCTGGTGGTGAGCGCGTACGTGAAGAACTCCGCCCCGATGCGGACCCTCGCGCCCGCGGTGTCGGGACGATATTCCAGGAAGTCGATCGAGCTGCCGATGTCAAGCTTGAGGCGCGACGTGCCCACCTCTTTCCTGACGCCGACGCGGGGTTCCTGGTAGTTCGCGCGGAGGGGGGGAAAGAGCGTGCCCCCCGGGAGGAACGTCGTCCCCGGTTCGTCGCCGGCGTGCGCGCCGGCGAGGGGAAGGAGGAGGAGACAGAGTGCCAGTGATCGCATGGGAGGAGTCGAGATTGTGAGTGAGCAAAGAAATGAATGAGAGGCGGAAGATGCAAGCAGATTGCCGCGCTTCGCTCGCAATG